>JAJZHT010000003.1:2894-9378 GCA_021804455.1 Pseudomonadota bacterium
GCCAAGAAGGGAAGGAAAGAGGTAAAGCAGCCTTTTACGACCATTATACAACGCAACGCATCACACACCATGAAACGCGCATTGCCTGTCCGCCTGAATTGGATTCTAGGGGACTGGCTGAATACTGTCGCGACGTTCCCTATGGTCTTTTGTATGGGCAAACAACAGAGGGCAAAAAACTACCCATCTTGTCGTCAAACAGCTGTGAGGAAGGATTGCTTTTAATACCTGGCCGAATGAGGGAAAATGAATATGATTCTATCAGGAGTAGGCATGAAACCGATTTAATTAACAAGGCCTGTAACAGAGGACAACCCATTTTAGCGATTTGTGCTGGATCGTGGCAGTTATGGCAAAAATTAGGGGGAAGTCTTCAAGATGCAAGGGATCATGTTTACAGTCGGATGGTAGGTCTTTCAAAGGATGGAAAAAAATCTACCTATAACGTGGACATTCATCGCCTTTCCTTTGAAGAAGATTCTATGTTGGCTAGCGTAATGAAAGGCAAACCATCCCCTTACTCTCTACCTGTGAATCTACACAATCTTACTGTGAACAGCGTTCATTGGAGGGCGCCTGATGAAACAACAACACCGACACTCTTAAAAGTAGTGGCTCGATCCATTGATGACGGCTCGGCTCCCAACCATAGAACCGGCAATCACATGGAACCAGACGAAGATAGTGTTGAAGCTTTTGAAAGTCAGTATGGTGCCCCCTTATTGGGCATTCAATGGCATCCCGAGGCCTATTTTGGGAAAGATTTCCCCCAAGATGAATATCACCTGCGTATTGTGCGCTTTATGGCACAAGCGGGCGATGCCTATGCCGCCAAACGCAAAATGATTAAGGAACTGGAGGGGGTTATTTTAAACACGTCTAGGACTTGGGCGTAACTTTGCCTAGTGAGAAACCAAGAGTTAGAGAGGGGGGCGTGCCCCCCTGTTATAAGAACGCATGGGGTTTTTTACCTAATTCCTGAGTTTTTTTATTTAAATTAAAATTTCCTGCATGTGTTTGTGATGTCTCTCGTCTACAGCAGCAATAATATATAATAAATCGCTCATTACGTTTGAAGTTTCGGATAGGATACTATTGTCATGTTGTGAAGGGGAAAAATTATTATTACCATGGGAGTTGAAGTCTATAAACCTCAGTACTCTCGTCGCCTTTTCAGAATTTTCTCCAAAAATCCCCTTAACTTTTTCATGAAGGTTCCCTTTATTCGGCATACGGAAAGACAAAAAACACTCTAAGACGCGGCGAGCAACGTTGGGCATGTGATAGTACTCTTCCAAAGGAGCGCCTTTATTTTTTGAGGCTTTAACAATTAGAGAAAATAAGTAGTGGTATTCAGATTCATAGTCTTGTAGGAGTTTATCTAATTTTCTCAGCTGGCTAGTACGTCCAGCGTTTTCTAATAGGCAACTGGTTTGGTAATATGAGACTTCTTTTTTCTTGTAGCTGAACCAATTCCTAACCTGGCTAAAAAACGAAAAATTATGGGTCAAAATAAAAAGTTGTTTTGCATTACAGGTACGTTTTTTGATGTAGCCAAAAGCCCCAAACAAGGCTGTTTGATCAAGACTGGAGACAGGATCATCAATTACAACAATACCTTGTTCCAAATTAAATTCCTTATCCTCCAGGGATTTCAAAAAATATAAAAGAGCAATGGCCGTCTTTTCTCCCTCACTTAAAGATAAAGCTAGGTTATTACCTCGTAAAATTCTGTAACCTGTTTCTTGAGCTTCAAAATTTAATTCACCATGCCCAAGATATTCTTTCAGATCCTTGTTAAGTTCCTCAGCCGGCTTCCGATGATTAACCAGCTTACTCTCAAGCGCACTAGCTTCTTCTTCATCCGTTTTTTTGATTTTTTCATCTTCTTTAACCTCATTCTCTAGCGTTTCAAGTTTATTAAAATGCTCTTGATACTTACCTAAAGAATTCTTGGCTACGGCTGATATAAAAGCCTCTTTTGCATCTTTTACTGTTTTATGATGATTCTCAGACTGATTATTATGTTTTTCGATCAATAAATTAACCTTCTTAGCCTGCTTTTTTATGCAATCTGGAACTTCTTCATCAAAAGATAGCTTGGTAAAAGGTCGTTTTTGTTTTTCCTTCAGAGTCCTGCAAGCAGCTTTCAGAAAATCAACAGATTTTGAGAGTCGTTTAGAAAACTCTTCTTTTGCGTTTGCGTATGCGCTAGCGCAATCCGGGTAAAATTTTGCTGAATCGACTAAATCTTTTTCGGTCTTTTCTAAAGAAGAAATATGTTTACAAATCTCTTGAATAGTTTGGTCAATATCGAATTCTAACTCTTTAAACTGTTTATTAAAATGGTTTTCAAGCTGTCGGATACGAGTTTCTGATAGTTCATTCTGGCAAAATTCACAACACCGTAAATTCCTATGAATCTCTAGGCCCTGTTCAACCCAACTGGATAAGGTCGGATCATTTTTCAGCTTGGGGATTATTTGATTGACAACAGTTCTTTTTAATAAATTGTCTACTTTAGTGGTAATCTCTTCTAAATCAGGAATATCTATTAAAATATTGGGAATCTCAGATAAAGGAGAAGATTTTGCTGTTTTTTCAAGGCTCTCTAATTCCTCGGAAGTTATTGGACGGTTTGTCTTGTCATTCTGGTGAATAAGGTTACCACATGTGTCTTTGAATTTTTTAAAATCATAATCTTTTGGGTTGGTAATACCTAATCTATTTCTAATTTCAGAAGCTTTCTCTTGACAAAAATTTTTAAACTCATTTTCTTGAGACGACTTTTCCTTTTTTTCCTTATTAAGCTTTTGCTCTAAGTCCTTTAAGTTTTTTCTCTTCTGTTCCAATTCTTCTTGTTTGTAAATATTTTCTTCACCTATCACAACAATCAAAGAAGCTCCAGCCTTTTCATCAAAAACATTTTTGTCAATAAAAGTGCGATTGAAAACCCGAATAGAAGGTAAATTTACTGCGTTTTCTTTGAGATCAGTGTGTTTAATTGTCTTGTTGTTGTATGTAAAGGAAAACTCTTGAATACCATGGCCATCACTTGCTTGACGCTTTTCGATCATACGAAATATATCAGACAGGGTAGTTTTTCCTGAGCCATTCCACCCGTAAATAAGATTATAACGCCTAAAATCGGCCAAACCATGAGGCCATTTAAAATCCTTATATGTACGAGCATTAATGGTATTAAATTTAGTTAGCATTAGTTTGATATGCTTTGCTAAAAACTAACCCACCCTAAGTATTAGAAATATTTCTTGCTAATTGTTTTTATAATTTTTTTCTCATGCTTTATAGATGTGAATCCTGTGCAATTTTTGTTGCTGGCGGATTTTATAGTCTATGTTTTCTCTTTCCTTATGCACGTGCTTTTGGAGGCTCTTAAGGGTTTTGTCGGTGGGGAGGGCGCCCTCATGACGATGAGCATAGGACTGCACCGCCTTCATTTCGCGCAAAAGTTGAAAAGAAGCAAGGGCTTGGTTGGGTGCGTAGGTCAGTTCTTGCGCCCGTTGAAGGACAAAGTCAATGAATCCAGGTGGGCTTTCGGGGGAAGCCTTGTTCCCCTTCTGTGTTGTTAAAAAAGCCGTGACCGCCTGGGTCATTTCACGGGAAAGTCCCTTTTCTTGAGCTACCTTCTCAGCCTGCGCCTTTTCCTGTTGATACTGTTGGGCAAAGGCCTGGTAAACTTTAGGCGCAATATCAGAGGCCTTGGGAAAGGTATGATTTTTCAAAGCCTGTTGGGCAAAGATTTCCCCGGCTAGTTGGGTTAATTTTTCTCCCATAAGTTGTAGGACGGGTTGATCCAAAGGGGTAGGAGCACGATCGTACCATTCTCTAAAGATAAAGAACTCGCACACATCATGGTATTTTTGCCGATTCTTGGCTTCAAAATTCGCGCGCTCTGCTGCTAAATTCTCACGAACCTTAAACAGAGATACGGAACGTTTTTCCTCACTGTTTTCAAAAGTTGAAGGAAAGGAAGGAGCGGGAATCTTTTGAGGTTGGTCTCTTTCGGGGGTTAGGAGTGTCTTCACGACTCCTTTGACGGCCTGCCACCAATCACGCCCCTGTTGCAGTTTTTTGTCATGCCAAAGGAGAGGACCCTTGGACAGCCTCAGTTGCTGCAGGGAGTCGGCATTTTTGTAATCTAACCCCGAGAGTTTTTCTTGAATACGGCTCAGTCGTTCAACCAGTTTTTCCGGATGCCAAAAATCAAGATCGGAGGCAAAAACCTGCAAGCTGTGACGATGTCGACTCATACCCACATAGGTCAGATTGCGATACTCTTCATAACAGGCCAACTTCTTAACATGGTCTACGGTTACACCTTGGGCTTTATGAATCGTGGTGGCCCACCCATGATCGATAAAAGGATAAAGCCGAGGAGCAAACGAAACTTTTTTATGATTTTCATCCAGCTGCACGATGATTTTGTTTGGATCAAGGCTTAAAATGGTTCCTAGGGAACCATTTTGTACGCCCAACCCTGTATCATTGCGGGTGAACACCAGCCGGTCTCCTTTAGCAAAGGCTCTTTGTTCTTGAACGAAAACATTTTGGCCAAAATCATCGGTTTCAAGGCGTTGGGTCGTATAGGCAAAGTCTTGACCAGTTAGACGTCCCTGGTGTCGCATCAGGCTACGAGCCTCTTGATTAAGGCTTTGAACATCATGCCGGGTGAAGGCCAGCATCAAGTGGGTTTGCTGGGGGGTGGCCTGAAAATCGTTCGCCCAGGCTTGCACCATAGCTTTTCGTGTGATGGTACGTGTATCCACTTTTTGACAGATTGGTGAGGAACGCAGCACCGTTTCAAGAGTCTCAAAGGCTTGGCTATCTCCTTTCAGGGCTTGTTGAACCCAGGGCTCGAGGGGCTGAGAATTCAGGCCTTGGTTTGAGAAAAGAATCTGGAGATTGTCAAAATTATGAACTATTTGTTTGAGCATTTCTTGACGCAGCGTTTTCCATGACCGATACATCTCGTAGGCTTGATGCTGGATCACACTTTCAGGGTTTGCGTCCTCTTGCATTATCTCTTGCCCAATACGTCCCGAAAGCAAACGCGCCAAAGCGTAGGTTTCAAAAATCTGTTGGGGGTTGGGGGCGGGCTCTGAAATAATGTGAAAGGTATTATGTTGCTGATAAAGGGTTAGGGCCTGAGTTGTCTCTTGTCGGCCCAATAAACACGTGGCGTGGCGTTGCCAGTCTACGCTTTGCCTTAAAACGGTTTCTAAAACCGCCGGTTGAACCCGATCGATTAACAGGCGAAAGGCAGGGCCCGCTTCTACGGCCTGTAATTGACTGCCATCGCCGATCAAAACAATTTTGGAACCGGCCTGCTTTACCAGGGTTAACAGGTGGTTCAAACGTCGGCTGTCGACCATACTGGCTTCATCCATAACGATAATGGTTTGGGGAGTGACTTTTTCTCGTCCCTGCTTCTGGCTTTTTAAAAACCGGTGCAACGTCATGGTCCGCAACCCACCTTTGGCAAGATTATCGGCGGCTTTGCCTGTAGGGGCCAGTCCTAAAACTCTGTACCCCGAATCGTGCCATGCTTCAGCGGCGGCTTCTAAAGCGGTGGTTTTGCCAGCCCCCGCATACCCCACCACACAGGCAAGGGCAGAATCTCCTAAAATATGACGTAGGGCTGTTTTTTGGTCGACGCTCATCCCGCCCTGTGGGGCCAATTTCTGATCATGGGCCGTGATAACTTGATTGATGACGGTTTCTTTTACGGCGTGTGATTTTTGACAAGCCAGTGTTTCGGCAGTTAGAACAAGGTTCATTTCTGTTTGCAACATCGAACGGGTAGTAAAGACAGGTTCGGTTTGGTGAGGATCCAACGGAATCAGTTCCGCGGAATGCAGAAGGCGGTGGTATAGGCGTTGATACTGCTGGTTGTCATCGATATAACGGTGCAACACTTTTGCAAGATCTTGGCGGGTAAAAGTTGAATGACAAGCCGTGACAATCGAAAAAACCAATTCGGGATTTTTCATGATCTGAAACTGGTTTTTCAAACGCACGCCATCAAAAGTGATTTTTTTATCTGCTTTTATTCCTCTGGCGGCCATCGGACCGATGGCATGGCCATATTTCGGTTGTGGTGTGATTTCGTGAAGGCCCAGCTCGGCATAAGAACGATGATCCACCCGAGTCTCAAACCCATGGGCCTTTAAGACAGCATTTTGATGCTGGGCATACTGTTCTCGCCACTCTTGCAATTGTTCTTTTCGGTTCCAGTCCCTTTGTTTATGGAGGCTGAATCCTGTCTCGGTCACTTTACGGGTAGAGAGTAACACATGGCAGTGGGGTTTCCTTTGGCCTGTTTCCTCATCCTGATCAAAATGAAAATTGACAACAGCCAACATGCCCTTTTGAGTACAAGTCTCTTCAACAAAACGAAGGGCCCACTCGATATTTTGCGGATGGGTAAGTTCGTGGGGCAAAGAAAACTCAAGTTCCCGAT
>JAJZHT010000003.1:9388-19809 GCA_021804455.1 Pseudomonadota bacterium
TTTTTCAGCCCTCTCTAAACTATCAGAGAGTTTTTGTAAAGCCGTTTGCCGAGACGTCTCACATTCTTTAGCCAAATCATACAACCAGGCCGGAGCTTTTGGCGGCAAAAGAATCGCCACATGCTCCACAAACGGTTTATGGGTGTAATCAAAAGATTCCGCATGGGGCAGATCCACCAACTGGGTCGCGCTTCGGTAAGCTAAGCTGGCGACACAACTTTTCCCGGAACCACGGCTTATATTTTTAGTGGTTAAATGATAATGTGCCATACAACTTGATCCATAAGTACATAAAATTGTACAATAATTTTATTCGTTCGAGAAGAGGGGTCGCTTTGCGACGAAGCGGTGTTGCAAGGCAACGTGTAAGCGCGCATTTCTCATTCTTCGAAATGAAGCATGGATAAGAAGGCTCTTTTTTATTGCCGACAAGGATGGCCAAAACAGGGGGTTGAAAGGGGGACTCCCCTTCACAAAACACACAAGAAGGATCCAGGATGACGTTACGTTTAGAAAAACTCGATACGAAAATTGAAAAACTTTTGCAACGCCGAGAAAAAATTCAACAAGATTATAGAGAGGCTCTGCTTAAACTGATGTTAAATTCCCTGGAAAAAGGGCCCCCTATTCAGACGCTAGCCGGGATCCTTTTGCAGGCAGAGGATCTTATGAAAGAATTTCCCCATAAACAGGAGGTTTGGCAAGAAGCCGGACGGAAATTTCTTTCCCGATCCTTTACAAGAAAAACTGCAAAGGATCCATGCCCGAATCAGGCGTTTTCATCGCCACAAAATTTACGTCTTGAAAAAGAAGAAAATGGATGCCATGAGTTTCCGTAAAGCGCGCACCCGAACCCTGATTCAGGTGGGTGGACTGGTTGAAAAAGCCGGCCTTTTGCAAGCCCTCAACATTCAATTGGGGGATGATTTGCAACAAAACAGTGAGTGTTTTGAGAATACGGCCATTTTGATGGGGGCCTTGATCGATGCGTGTAAAGCTCTTCATACAAACGACCGTCACGCCCAAAAAATCCTGTGGGCTGAAGTGGGGAAAAAGATGCTGAAGCAACGAGACAAAACATAAGGGAGAAGGAAATTATGAACCGTTTTATATTAGCTGCTTTAGGATTATTCCTTTCTGGATTTTTTCTAACTCCTATGGCTATGGAAGAACGAGAAGAGGGGATAGGAAAGATATCTGATGTTCCGCCCTTATGGGTTGCAGAGAAAATTGTTAACGGGGAGTTCACTAACCAACAAATTGACGAGCTTGATGGTGCTGAGTTTAAAAAAGAACTTCAGTATAGGACCAATTTTACGGGTGATGGCTGGGTTATGCCCCATGTTAGAGCTTTAGCTGCCAAGAAAATTATTGAAATAACCGATCATAATCCAGGTTATTCTTTAAAACTTTTGTCGGAAACAGGGATGAAGAATTACTTTAAGGAACACAGAGCTCTAATGGTAGAATTAAATCAACAACATGAACAATCTGATGAAGATTGAAACGGGTAGAAAGTTGAATATAAATTTTGGTTGAGGTTCGGAAGAATACTTTGGCGAAATTTATCTTTCTGGAGATAATTTGGAGACAATAAGAAATTCAAAAGAAAAAAGAAAATCTAAGGATCAAGTATTTTGAACGAATTAATGGCCAAAATTAACCCTTAACTTATTTGATTTGTAATCAGTAGGTCGAGAGTTCGAGTCCCTCAACCGGCACCAGGAAAATAAAAGTTTTTCATTATTCCTTTATTATTTCCATACAAAGATTTCGTCAAACTATAGGCTTTACCATTCTCGATTTTTATCAAGTTGTTTATGTCCTAGGTTTAGTACTGCATTCTAAAAGTTTTAAAGGTCACCCTAATCTTTCAAACCCCCATCATGGCGAAAAAAGTTGACAACCTTTTCATGGATCCGTTACAAGAATACATAAACTTTACTGCGTTTCGCTGTAGGGGGGTGTAGCTCAGTTGGTTAGAGCGCCGGCCTGTCACGCCGGAGGTCGCGGGTTCAAGTCCCGTCACTCCCGCCATTAAAATCCTATGCTTTTTTATCCTATGCAACAGGCTTTGTTTTTGGCCCAGCAGGCTTTCGGTCAAAAAGAAGTGCCTGTGGGTGCTGTTCTCTTAAAAGATGGAAAAATTGTGGCCCAAAGCCATAATCTTTGCAAAAGGCAAAACAACCCCTTGGCTCATGCTGAGTTTTTGGTTATTGAAAAAGCTTTGCAAACTCTAAAAGCTTCTGATTTGCAAGAATGTGATTTATACGTGACTTTAGAGCCCTGTGCTTTTTGCGCTGGTGCGATCGCTCTTGTACGTTTAAAAAGGGTGTTTTTTGGTGCCTATGATCCAAAGGGTGGAGGAGTTGACCATAATGCCCAAGTTTTTAGGCACAGCTTTCATAAACCCTTTGTAATGGGTGGAATTTGTGAGAAAGAAAGCCAAAGTCTGCTTCAATCTTTTTTTATGACTAAGCGTTAAAGCCTCTTCCCAAATGTGACAAGGGGAATATAATGGCAAGAGGATCCCATGTCATTTTTTAAGGTTAAGGAAAGATGAGAAAAATTTTGGTTGTAACAGCTGTTTCAGCTGTTAGTTTATTAGTTTCTGGTTGTGCTCCGAAATTGGGCGGCAGTGATTATGACGCTCGCACGGTGGGCGAGATCAGTCAAACACTTCGTGGTACAGTTCTTTCAGTGCGCCCTATTATGATTAATGCCTCAGACAACAGTCAGTTTGGCGCAGGGGCTGGTATTGGTGGTTTATCAGGAGCCTTGTTGGGTTCCCAAATTGGTGGGGGTAAGGCCCGTTATGTGACAGGCACGCTTGGAGCTTTGGGAGGTGCTGCTGCAGGCCATTTAATCCAACAAAAAGCCACAGAACAAGAAGGAAGAGAATACCAAGTTCAGCTGGACCGTGGTGATATTATTACCATCAGCCAGGGGGCTGAGCCGATGATTGCTTCTGGCCAACGTGTTTTGGTAATCCAAAGTAAGAGCCGTAGTCGTATTGTTCCGGATTCAACGCGCTAGGAAATCAAAGAAACTTTTTATCGAAATGAATTCCCGTTTTTTAGCGGGGATTTTTTTATGGGCTTTATGGAAACTTTAAATAATTAAATTGACATAAATTTTATAAAAATTAGATAATAATTGGAGGGTTGTAAGGGCACGAGGAATTTGAACGATGTTATGGAGTTTAGCTTTCTGCATATTTGGGGTACCCGGTTATTGGACTATGGACTTAAATGAATCAGCAAACTCTCCCCCTTCTTTACCAAGGGTTTCTGTTAAAACCTCTCCTGATACGAGCATTATTCCCCTAAAAGACTATCGAAAATCTTTTAAGCAGGCTTTAATGTCTTTGAATGATCCAGAAGTCGAACTGTATGGAACCGTTGCAGGGCTGTCAGAACAACCTTTGGCCCTAGAAAGTTATCAGTTTCTGAAGGATCATTTCTCCAACATCGAAGCATTGTTTGCTGTGCAGGAAAAAGATCCCACTATTTTAGAACAAAATGAATGGGAAAGGTTGATTGCTTTAACGAAGGCTATCTTAAATAAATAACTTAAAGGAATCCTAGAAATTTTAAGGGATTTCAGAGAAAGGCGGAAGGGGTTAATAGCGTTTAACCCTATCCAATAAATCTAACCGTATCTCCAAAAAATCTTTACAGGACAGCTTTAGTCGTTTCTTCCAAAATCACCCTAGGCCATAATATGAAAACCGTTATCGATGTAAAATGTGTTGCCCGTGATATTCTGGGATTCATCCCCTATAAGAAACCGAGCTAGATATCCCACATCATCAATTGTTAAGGGTTTCTTTAAAGGGGCCTTTTGTTGAAACAACCCGATAAGGGATTGAAAATTTTGAATGCCAGAGGCAGCCCTTGTTAAAAGAGGCCCTGGTGAAAGGGCGTTTACACGGATATTCTGAGGTCCTAACTCACTGGCGAGAGAACGAACCGTTGACTCTAAGGCAGCTTTGATAGGCCCCATAATTTTATAATTCGAAACCACTTTTTGGGAACCATAATAGGTCATGGTGAGGACAGATCCCCCCTTTTTCATCAGTTGGGCTGCATAGTGCGCGCTTTTGATGAAAGAATAACAAGAAATATTCATGGCTTCTGTAAAGCTGTCCAACGATATATCGATAACGTGACTGTTTAAATCACTGCAATAAGCCAGGCTGTGAATCAGAAAATCAAGCGAGCCCCATTTTTCTTGGATGGCTGTAAAAAAAGCTTCCATCTCTTCGGGCCTATGGACGTCTAAGGGCATGAGAATTTCTGCATTGACTGCAGTGGCTAAAGGTTCGACATAAGGTTTGGCTTTATCATTAAGATAACTAAGGGCCAGCCTGCTGTTTTGCAGAACCTTTGCACATCCCCAAGCAAGGCTGTGTTCGTTAGCAATCCCTAAAATAGCGCCTCGTTTCATGGGTTGTCCTATCCCCTTTTTAAAAGTTGTTGTATATGGAACGCAATAACCTGTTCTTCATTAATACTCATTAAAAAAGCCTTAATTTGGCTGGTAGGTTTTGTCAGAATAGAAGCATGAGAAGTATTCGCCTTTTCATCCATCTCCAGACCTAACCACGTCAAACGATCGGCTATTTTTTTTCTGACAAGGGAAGAGTTTTCTCCAATACCTCCTGAAAAGGTAATCGCATCAACCCCCCCTAAAACACCTATTAAACTGAATAAATTTTTAACCGCACTGTGGCAAAAAATATTAAGAACACGATTGAAAAGGTCTGAATCATATTCTATATCCCGTAGGTCACTGCTGATTCCTGACAGGCCTCGAATTCCGGAGTCATGATAGAGCAGATTTTCGATTTCTTGGTAAGACATTTTATAATGATTGACCATAAATAACAAAGCTCCTGGGTCGAGACTTCCCGATCGTGTGCTCATAATTAGACCGTCTAAAGTAGAGAATCCCATGGAGGTATCAAAGCTTTTACCATTCTTAAGAGCCGCCATACTGCATCCGCTTCCCAGATGAATAGCAACCACTTTATTAGGAAATTCCGTAGGGCATCGTTGTTTCAAATGCTGAACCACGGATTCATAGGCAATCCCGTGAAATCCATACTTAATCACCCCCTCCTCAGCCAATCTTTGAGGAAGGCCAAACACTCGGTGATGATAAGGAATCGATTGATGAAAGGCTGTATCAAAATGGCAGAATTGAGGAATGTTAGGGAAAGAAGACCGAAAAAATTTTAGATAATCCAACGCATGTCTTTGATGAAGAGGGGCTAGAATCGATAAATTTTCTATATCTTGGATCACTTGGTCATCAGCTTGGCTACAGCTGTGATATTTCAAACCACCATGGACAATTCTATGACCCATACCGATGATATCTTGGGTTTCTTGACATTGCTGTAAGGTTTTTAGGATTAAAGTCGTAATATCTTTGTAATCCTTAAAAGAATCGTTTGAAAGTTTTACGTCATCTTGATAGAAGGTTAGTTTTTTTTTATCAAAATGTATTTCAACTTTGGCTTTTAACAAAGATTGTGTGGGACAATCAGCGTCCAATACACTCCATTTAACCGTGGATGAGCCTGCATTGATAATTAAAAGCGCTTTTCCCATTAGTTATAGATTTCTCCCATTTTAAAAGGCGGAAGCAGAAAAGATTTATGGTGAATATAACACAAAGATAGTAAGCAAGAAGCCTTTCGGGAAATAAGATTATCTTCAGCCCTGCTGGTAAGCACAATAGGGATTTTGGCGCCTAAGACAATACCTATTCCTTGAATATTGGATAAAAACCGCATCTGCTTGTATAAGATATTTCCAGCCTCAATATTAGGCACAACCAAGATATCAGCATCGCCTGCAACCTCAGAGTTGATGGATTTCAGTTCCGCGGCTTTTTTAGAAATAGCATTATCAAAGGCAAGAGGACCATCTAAGACTCCTCCTCTGATTTGGCCTCTTTCCGCCATCTTGCATAAAGCTGTGGCATCAAGAGTTGAAGGTAATTTTTGGGTTACAGTCTCAACAGCGGACAAAATAGCCACCTTAGGAACCTGTCCAGAATGAACGCAACGAAATAGATCGATGGCATTTTGAATGATATCTTTTTTAGCCAACAGATCAGGATCGATATTGATAGCCACATCTGTTAAAAATAAAGGTTTATGGTATTGGGGGGCAAACAAAACGAAAACATGGCTCATTCTACGTTCAGTATGTAAAGTTGGCTTTGCGATAACAGCCTGCATCAATTCATCTGTATGCAAATTCCCTTTAATAATCATATCAACAGCACTTTGTTCTGCTAAATCGGCGGCTATTTCAGCCGATTGGTGGCTGTGGGATGTTGAAATAATTTGATAAGAATCAAGGGGGATGGATGATTCTTCAGCAGCTTTTCTGATTTTTTCTTGAGGACCAATGAAAATGGGATTGATAATACCATCAAGAGCAGCTTCATGAGCAGCCTCTAAAGAGAGTTGATCGACTGCATGGACAAGCGCAGTTTTAATTGCGGGTAAACCTTTAGTTGTATTAATAAAATGGTTGTAATATTTAGCTGTTGTGTTTTCGATAACTTCGATTTGAGGTAAGTCTGTTGGTTCCTAGGAAATTTTTTGGGTGGGAACAATCACAAGGGCTTCTCCTGTCATCACTTCTTGGCCCAGTTGATTGATGCAGGTACAAGAAAGTCTGGCGCGATTTCCAACCTCTATTTTTTCTTTAACCGTAACAGTGATGCTAACTTTATCATCCACCCCTATGGGCTTTAAAAATTTTAATGTTTGCTCTAGATAAATGGTTCCAGGACCGGGCAGGATCGTACCCAAAATAGTGGAAATAAGTGTTCCGCCCCACATTCCATGACCTACAATTTTTTTAAAAATATCTTTCTTGGCGAAGCTTTCATCAAGATGAGCAGGGTTAATATCGCCTGTTACAACGGCAAATATCTCAATATCCTGTTTTGTCAAAGTTTTTGTAATTGTGGCAGAATCACCAACTTTTAGTTCATCAAAGACTTTGTTTTGAAGGGGTGTTGGCATAAAAGAAAAAACCTAGAATTATATAATTAAATTTAAAATTATTTTTTCTTTAAATCAATTTTAATAACCGCTTCGTACACTTTTGTAAAAAAATTGTTTGATAGAGTATTTTTAACTCTTTTTTAGGGATTTGTAGGGTAAGATATTTTCAGGTGGTAAGCCACACCCAAACGAAGTTGGGTGCGCAACCCTGTTTTAAGATGTTTCTTTGATGAAAGATCTTAAACGTGCCCTGGATGAGGATCTTAAAAGCGCTTTTAAGATCATACCGGAATGAGAGAAAGGAGGGTATCCTTTTGATCAGAACTGCCCTTATAAAGGGGCAGGGGGAAGGTTGTGTTGAGGAGGTGCGTGGGGCGGGAACGCACAGGGGACCCGATGATGGGCGGGCCCCGCAAAGGTAACCCTTGGGCCTGATACACATCGGTCTAATAAAGATACTAAGTGATTTTCATAGAAATAGGGAAACCCCCCTAGAAACCCCATTGTTTAGGGTTAAGTCGGGTGGGCTTCGCTCTGAAATTTATACAATTTAGCTGTACATACTTTCCCAAGGTTCTTTTGTAACGTCCTTTAGACTGTCCTTAAAAACTTTTTCAATCATAGAACCATCAATTGTAACAGTTTTTCCTTTATACGTTTCAGTATCAGAAAGAATAGGCTGTATAATACGATCTACAATGGTGTAAATACCTCGAACACCCGTTCCTAGATTAAACGATTTTTCAACAATCGCCGGATAACAACTTTCATCAAATTGTAACTGAATTTTATAGCCTAATTTCAGTAAAATTTTATTTTGTTGAAGAGGAGAGATAATGGGTGAGTTCAAAATTTGTAAGATTTTTTCTTTTGTAAGGGGACTCAAAAAAATCATTTCGCCAAAACGGCCCAAAAGTTCTGGTTTAAAACCAATATTAATGAAATCGCTTATGGTATGGGGACCTTTTTTAGGGGGGAGTTCGGAAAAGGATCCTCCCCCAATAAATAAAATATTTTGCGTATTTACAGTATACATCTTTTCGTCGCCGAGGTTTTTAACGCGAACAATAACCTCTTTTCCTTCCATCAGTTTTAAAAGTTCTGATTGAACATCACTTCCTCCGATATCTCGGTAACTGCTGGTTGTTTTGGCGGCAACTTTGTCGATTTCATCCAAAAAGACTATCCCTTTTTCAGCGTCTCCAACGCGGTAACAACATGATTTTAACAATCCATGAATTACCGAGTCTGCGCTGTCACCCATATAACCGGTTCGTGAAAAAGTACTAACATCTCCTGTAAAAAAAGGGCGGTTTAAAAGTTTGGCTAGATGCTGAACGCTGGCTGTTTTACCACTGCCTGTTGGGCCCACCAGTAAAAGATTCATTTTTTTGATGGGGGCGATATTGAGGCCTGTTTTTTGAATAAGTTGATTGATGCGCAGACTTTGATAATGACGATCAACATAAACTGCTAGGGCTTCCATCGCCTCTGGCTCACCGACAATTCTTTGGTTAAGATAATCTTGAATCACTTGGGGTGAAGGGGAAAAAATTTCGCTACCTTCTTCTTGCTCTTTTGGAACGGAAGATGTCGTCAATAATAAATTTTCATCTTGATTGGGAACAAGCCAACTTTTTATAAGATCCGTAATCTGCTCGACCTTCTCAAGAGATATTTCTCCTTCGGAGCGCGCGTTAAGTACTTGTTCAAAGAAAACAGGTAGAGTAAGGTCTGCTTCGTATTGTTTGACAAAGCCTTTGACACAAGACTTAAGTTCGTTATCATCGGATATTTTTTGAATTTTCTCAAAGAGTTGACGATAAGCTTTCATCCCGTAAGATGGCAAAGGCAAAAGGGAGTCTTGGCCCTCGCTCGCAAAGACCAAAGGACTTAATACCAACCCCTTAAGAAATAAAAATAAAAAAGCATTCCTGATACAGATTATCATGATTGGACTCCTTTAAGTGAAACGATAAGCCCCAATTGACTATCCTTTGATCAGATAGGGACAAAAAGTTTACAGAAAATTAAAGGAGGTTAAAAAATGGGGCGAGTGACCGGTCTCGAACCGGCGACCTCCAGAGCCACAATCTGGCGCTCTAACCAACTGAGCTACACCCGCCATGGAATGATATAATTGGTTTTATAATGGAATCCTCTGAAAGGTCAATCACTTCCTTGTTACCAGGATCTGATTTTTTAATGAAATACTAAGGTAAGTTCGTGGAGGATAAGGCTTTTTCTTATCAAAGAGATGATTTTCTTTTTAGGTTAAATTATTTCAAAAGTTTATTTCTTCCGTGCTTTTTAAAATTTAATCATGTAAATAAAGAAACATGATTATGGTTTATTTCTTGGCTGCTGGCGTTGTTGTTGGTTTTGGTGCCTTGTGGGCGGTTTATCGGCTTTATTGCTGGGGAGAAAGTCATCGACAGCACGTGGTTGAGTTAACTTTGAATAACACACGTCTCGAGGCTGCTTTACAACAAGAGCGAAGCCAATCTTTAATCCGGATTGAAGCTTTACAACAAACTCAAAAACAGCTTAATGAAACGTTTCAAAATTTGTCGAATCAGGCTTTGCTGAACAACAATCAAACTTTTCTTTCCTTGGCACAATCCAGTTTTGAAAAATTTTTTGCTCAATCCAAGGCTGATCTAGAAAATAATCAGCAGAATTTTGTACAGCTTATTCAACCGGTTCAAAAAAGCTTGGAACAAGTGGATCAAAAAATTGGTCTTTTGGAAAAACAACGGATCGATGCTTACAGTGATCTTCGTCGTCAAATCACAGATTTATTGACAACGCAAAAGGATTTACGGGCAGAAACAGCGAATCTTATCAAGGCATTACGAACTCCTCACACACGGGGGCAATGGGGTGAGATCCAGTTACGTCGGGTGGTTGAAATGGCTGGGATGCTGCCTCATTGTGATTTTTTGGAACAAGCTCGTACAGAAGAAGGTCGCCTGCGTCCTGATATGGTCATCAATTTGCCTGGCGGCAAAAGGATTGTGGTGGATGCTAAAACCCCTTTGTCCGCTTATTTAGAAGCCATTGAGGCACAAGATGAACAGCAGCGTCGTCTTCATTTAGAAGATCATGCACGTCAGGTGCGCACGCATATTCGTTCCTTAAGCCAAAAGGCCTATTGGGAACAGTTTCAGCCAGCCCCTGATTTTGTGATTTTGTTCTTGCCAGGCGAGGCTTTTTTTAGCAGTGCTTTGGAAAAGGACCCCTCTTTGATTGAATTTGGCGTCAAAGAACGTGTTATTCTGGCTACTCCTACAACTTTGATTGCTGTTTTAAGAGCTGTCGCCTTTGGCTGGCGTCAGGAAAATATCGCCGAAAATGCTCGCCTGATCAGCGATCTGGGTCGCGAGAT
>JAJZHT010000101.1 GCA_021804455.1 Pseudomonadota bacterium
CGATCTGAACAAGTTCAAAACAGCGATGATGACCGGATCTTAAAACGATTTTTGAATATTATATTGGCGACGGTTCGAACAAATTATTATCAAAATCGCCCATACTTAAGTTTTAAATTTGCCTCTGCTTTATTGGATTACGTGCCAAAGCCTGTTCCTTTATATGAAATTTTTATCTATAGCCCTGAGGTTGAAGCCTGTCATCTGCGCAGTGGTCTTATAGCTCGAGGGGGAATTCGTTGGTCGGATCGGACACAGGATTTTCGTTCAGAAATCCTCGGCCTTATGAAAACGCAAACGATGAAAAATTCGATTATTGTTCCCATGGGAGCGAAGGGAGGATTTGTTTGCAAACGTTATGAATTTTTACGGGACCAATCCGCCTCTTTAGAGCAGCTTTCGCAAGAGGTTTTGAAATGTTACCAAATCTTTATTAAAGGTTTGTTAGACATAACGGATAATCTAAAAAACGGACAGATTCTTAAACCACCCCAAACGATCTGTTACGACGAGGACGACCCTTATTTGGTGGTAGCGGCCGATAAAGGAACTTCTAATTTTTCTGACATTGCTAATGAAATTTCTGCCGCTTATGATTTTTGGTTGGATGATGCCTTTGCTTCAGGTGGGTCTGCTGGATACGATCATAAAAAAATGGCGATTACGGCCCGTGGAGCATGGATATCCGTTCGTCATCATTTTGATGCGATGGGAATCGACTGTCAAACCACTCCTATAACGGTAGTCGGTGTAGGCGATATGGCAGGTGATGTTTTTGGCAACGGTATGTTACAATCAAAAAAAATTCGTTTAATCGCCGCCTTTAATCACCGACATATTTTTTTAGATCCTGATCCTAACCCAGAGATTTCTTTTGCAGAACGTCAACGGTTGTTCAATCTTCCTTATTCCAGTTGGGCCGATTACAATCCAGGCTGTTTATCGGCAGGCGGAGGGATTTTTGAACGAACTCTTAAAATGATTCCTCTTTCTAAACAGGTTCAAGCCATCTTAAACCTTGAAGCGGGTACAGAACAGCTTTCGCCTGAAGAACTCATCAAAGAAATTTTAAGGGCATCTGTTGATTTGATATGGTTTGGGGGCATTGGTACCTTTATTAAGGCCTCTTATGAGACTCATTTTGATGCGCAGGATCGCCAAAACGATATCCTTCGGATTGATGCCAACCAAGTACGCGCCTCTGTTATAGGGGAAGGTGCCAATCTGGCCTTAACGCAACGGGCACGCGTTGAATATGCTCTTCATCAAGGAAGGCTGAATTCCGATGCTATTGATAACTCTGGGGGTGTTGATTGTTCTGATCATGAGGTGAATTTAAAAATTCTTTTCCAGCCTTTAATAGATTCTTCGGTTCTATCGCGGACGGAAAGGAATGATATTTTAAAGCAGATGACAAACGACGTTGCAGATTTGGTGTTAAAAGATAACCTTAGTCAGAATTTAGCCCTTTCTTTAGAGCTTCAAAAGCTTGATTCTTCAAAAGCGATAGACAAGCATTTAAACGATTATGAAAGATTATTAAACTTTTTCGAACAACAACCTGAATTGCATTTTGATCGTTCTTTAGAGGCGTTGCCTAACCACGAAGAATTTAAAAGACGTTTCTTGATCAAACAACCTCTTACACGGCCAGAGCTTGCTGTGATCATGGCGTATACAAAAATCTATTTATCTCAACAAATTTTGGCATCTATCCAGAAATCTCCCCAGGACTATAACCGTTTTGAAGAAGACTATAAGTCTTATTTTCCTCATCTTATTCGGGAAAAGTTTGCAACAGCGATGCATCAGCATCCTTTAAAACAACACATTTTATCAACAATTTTGGCTCATCAAATTGTCAATAGGATGGGGCCATGCTGGCCTCTTTTAGCGGCGATTGAACACGACAAAAGCATTTCTGAAGTTATTTTTGAGCTCTGCAAACACTTGAGGCCGCCGAAGCCATAAATACCTTTGAATGGTGGGAATATAGCTTTCAATTGTTAATAATTCGCTCGTTTTTAACAAAAATACTCTCATAAGGGGGACTCTTTGTATAGGGGAGTTGTGAGAAGCTAATATTTTGTTTAAAGTAACGAGATTAGACCCTTAAAATATTATTAATTATGTTGCAGTCATTTCGTGAACAGTCTGGTAAGTGGTTTATTAAAGTTTTATTCGGGGCTATCATTGCCAGTTTTATGGTGTGGGGCATTGGTGATGTTATTCGCAGTTACAGCCAGAATCGTCCTATTGCTAAAGTCGGTCGTCAATCCATTACCTATGAAGATTATGCAATGGCCCTGCAGCAAGAAATTAGTCGTCTTCAACAAAGAATTAAAGCACGCTTAACGCCCAGCCAGTTACAAAACGCAGGCGTGTATCAAAATGTTCTTGAAAGATTGATCCAACAAAATGTTCTTGAGCAAGAGCTGAATCAATCAGGACTGAGTGTTTCTGACAATTTAGTCAGGGGACGCGTTCACGCTGTTCCTGCCTTTCAACAAAACGGGGTTTTTGATAAGCGTTTGTTTCAAGAATTGTTACGCCACAATGGCACAACAGAGGCACACTTTTTACAAGAAATCCGACAAACGCTTTTGACTCAGCAATTGATGCTTCCCCTGATTCAGGGAATGCTTTTGCCGACCTTTTATCAAGAAATTCTTTTCAAGGCCCTTTATGAAAAAAAGGTTTTCACTCTTGTAACTATTCCCATTGAGAAAGTAGTTCTTAAACAACAGCCGTCCATTGATGATTTAAAACTACGTTATGAACAGAATAAAGAAAATTACGCCGTTCCTGAATTTCGCACGACTACATTGGTTTTGATCCAAACTAAAAAATTATTAGAGCAAATTCCTGTTAGTGAAGAAGAAATCAAACAAGAATACGAACAACAAAGTCAGCAATTCATCAAAGCGGAGCGACGGTCTGTTAAACGTGTAACATGCTCCACAGAAGTCCAAGCTTTAGAGGCGATCAAACAAATCAATAGTAATCGTCCTATGCCGTCTGTTGCCCGTAATTTACAAGGTGAATACGAAGATTTGGGCACAGTTGAAAAAAAAGAACTGCCAGAAATCGCGGCCGATGTCGTTTTCAATCTTTCCCTGGGCAAAGTTTCTGAAGTGATCAACACAGGTTTTGGTTTCACGGTTTATCAAGTTACAAGAATTGAACCTGAAACCATGCCAACTTTAAATGAAGTGCAAACTCAGATTATAGAAAATCTAAGGGTGCAGAAATTTGGCGATCATCTTAAAGAACTGCGGAATCAAATAGAGGATAGTCTTGCTGCTGGAGTTAAATTACCAGAGGTTGCTAAAACTCATCATCTTGTTGTTGAAACGATCCCATCCTTTAATCAACACGGGCTTACTGTCGAAGGAAAACCGGTCCTTCCTTCTCTTCCTGCAGAGGTAAAAAAGCAGATTATTGAACAAGCCTTTACTTTAAATGAAGGTGGAGAAAGTCCTGTTACAGAGGTTAACAGCGAGATAGCTTTTGTTCTTCAGGTTGATAAAGTTTTGCCTTCTTATATCCCCGATTTTAATGCTATTCAATCGGATGTGGCAAAAGATTGGAAAGCCGAAAAAAGCTTCGAACAAGCCTCTCAACTTGCCCAAAACCTCATTCAGCAAGTAAGAAGTTTATCTGATTTGATGCGACTTGCTAATCAGAATGGACTGACTCTGACATCCAATCACACTTTAAGCCGTATGGATGTTTTAGAATCGAAACAGGACAAATTAACAGATTTGCAAAAACAAGTTTCCCCCGAAGGAATCGACAAAGCCTTCCAGCTTCCTCTTGAGGCGGCAACCTATGGCCTGATGAACGATCATAAAGGGTTTGCTATTTTGATGTTGCAACGAGCTGAACCCTTTACACCGGACCCCAAAAAAATGCAACAATTCCAGGCCCTCATAAAGAATCTGATAGAGCAGGATATATCCGCTTTGTTAATGGCAAGTTTCCGGTCCCATTATCCAATTACGATTAACCAAGACATGATGAAGATGTTCAGCCAAGAAGGTTCTTCCTAGGTGAGAAAAACCCCTTTTCGAAACAAGAACAAAGGATCATAAAGATGTTTTTCCTAAGGACGGGGACCTGAAAAAGATACAAAATCCTACAGAGCATCAAAGAAGGGATTTCTTTGAGGAGGTTTTAGAGCTTTTACCACTTAAACAGAGATTGGTTCCCAATACATCCAAATATACGTGGCGACGGTGGCCTTATTCCTCCTCCCTGGTAGTGTTTTAGAAATTTTGCAACCTCTTTCCTCTGAGGAGAGAAAACAGCTTGTCGCGGACATGATCTGTCTTGAAACTGACGATATGGCACCGAGACAGCATAGACTGATCTTGACTGTTTTTCGGGATGGTGAACCAAGGCAAAGAAAACAGTTCGTGGATCAAGTTCTCATGCTCCAGCATTATGTTAGCCGTTGCGATGATGATCAAGCAGAGGTTATACGGGTTCTTTATCTCGTTGCCCAGGTAACACAAGGCAAGAGGTTGTTGAGTTGACTTTAAGCCTGCGCCAACAATTGGAAATTCCTTCCTACAGAACCGCATCTCTTCTAGGATGAAGGGTTATCAAGGCAGTTGTTAAGACAACAATGGCCCATCCTTGATGGAGAACTCCCAAAGAAACAGGAACCTGATAAAGCAAGGTGGTAATTCCAAGAATCCCCTGCACAGTTGTGGCTATAAGCCAATGGGTAAGATGCTGTGTTTTTCTTTTCAACCTTCCAAAAAACCAATAACCGATCAGAGATAACCAACTCACAACGGCTAAAACACGATGTAACCATTGCACCAAGGCTTCATTCTTGAAAAAATTGATCCACACCGGGGAATAAAAATCCCACTCTTGAGGCAACCATTCCCCCTCCATCAAAGGAAAAGTATTGTATATAAGGCCTGCGTGATGCCCTGCCACCAACCCACCATAAATCATGGTTAAAAGTTGTCCCATAAAAATCAAAAGGCCCCCTGCTTGCCAAGACCCTTTGACTTTTTCAGCCTTTTTCCCCGACAGGGAATCCAACAACATCCACAAAACCCAACCATACAAAAAGAAAGCCAATCCCAAATGTAATGTTAAACGATAGGGGCT
>JAJZHT010000102.1 GCA_021804455.1 Pseudomonadota bacterium
CTGCTTATCACTCTTAAGATGGTCTTCCTTGCCTAAAGACCCTGAAGGAGCCGTGGCTGCATGAATCCCTTCCCTCACACGTCCAGGAAGCTCTTTCGCTGTATCCAAAGCCCCTACAACTATCTCTTTTGCTTTTTCTTTAATAGAAGCAGATTCTTTGGCAGCAGCATCTTGGTTTTCTTTTGAAGAGGAGCGAGGGTTCTCCTCCTTAGATTTTTCAGAAGAGGAAGAAGCGGCAAAAACTAAACTTGTACAGGCCACTCCTTGTAATAAAGCTAAAACAAAGAACCCTTTGAGTCCTTTTTCCACCACCTGAAATTTTAGAGTGGGCTTAAAAAACTTTAAATAAGTCATGATAACTCCTCTTCTGGTAAAAAACCACTTTTTACTGTTTGAATCCTAAGTCAATTCTTGGCTATGGTCAAGTTGACGCAGTATGAAATCCAATTCTTAAACTGGTAACAATTTTTTTGAACGGCATACCCCGTCACAGATTTTTAGGGTACGTGTATTGACAACTTCGTAAAGAGATGTAAAGGTTTTTGGTAATCCGTTACCTGTTTAGAAGCAGCTGTATATAAAGAGACTTCAAAGGCTGTATCCTAGGTCTGTTTATTAAATTCTTTCCAATTATCGCCAGAATAAAAGGACTCAAGCCATAAGTTAAACTCTTTTATGTATCCATACCAAAGATTTTGCGATACTACCATCCCTTCCTACCCCTACCCTCAACGCTTCCTCGGTCAGGCCCATGCCAAAACCTAGACAGCCACCCAACAAACTTACTTTCAGAACCTGTACAAAAAAGAAAGGGAACGGTTTCGCCTTAAAGTATACCCACATAGAATAAATTCAATTCTGCCCTCAAAAAACTTTTATACCTTATATAGGAAGCCGTAAAAAATTTTCAACGATTCATTAAACAAAATATAAGAAAAAGCCAAGAAAAGGAAAAAATCTCCTTCTCTTTTGTGCAAAGTTGAAGACAAGAGATTTTTAGGTTAGGAAGGTCATGGGCGGTTTGTTAAAGCGCGCCATAGCCCCCCTAACATTCCTTTCAAGACGCCAGGATTTTCCTGAAGGGCATGGTATCCTTGTTCCTGAGCTTGGCAAAAAGAGCGAACCTCAGGAAACGCTGGAGACCTTGGCCCCAAAGCCCTCTCCTCAACAGCAGTAGGAGTTCCTCTAGGAGCAAGAACCCTCTCCTGCTGACGAGAAGGTCTCCGGCGATTCCCTTTTAAAGAAACCGCCCTTCCCTCCGCCCAGCGGTATAAACTGGCCGGGGAAACCTGATGCGCTCGAGCATAAGCCTCCACCGTTAAAGGACTCTTCTGACATCCCTGTACCAATTCCTGCTGATGCTGCTCACTGATCTTTCAACGACGACCTTTCCTCATACCCATACGCTTAACTTTTCTCCTCTCTCACATAATAACCTTTTTAGAATAAACCCTTTTACTGACATGGGAGAAACCCTAAATCTTAAACCCTGAAAGAGCGCTTCTCTTGGGCAAACACTTCCCCGAAAGCCTGAAAAGAAAGAAACAAAATTCTCTTTCGGCTCGTGTCGGTTAAGACTTGAGAAACCACCGCGAAGAATGCTGCTTCTCATCCGTAATTTTCTCAAACAAAGCCTGGCATTTTAACTTCAAGCGGAGGGGGACTTTGACCTCACCCCGTTGATACAACGACACCAGCGTTAACGGCAAATCCAACCATAACGCTGTTTCCTTAACATCAAAACCACACGCCTGCATCCAGGCCGAAAAATCTTCCGCCGTTTCTAACACTAAAAAGGAAGGGGACATTCTAAAAAACGATGCTATACTTACAAAGAGGTCAACACATTATTTCCCTCTCTTATAAAGCCCTTCCCCGTGGCCATAAAGGCGAACTTTTCTGGTTTTTTCAACAAATCGAAAAGAAATTTCGAGAAATCCCTGTCTTTTTGGAGGACAAACCGGCCTTCGCCCTTAACAAAAGGATGAGGATCGGCCCTACGTTTGCAATCCCAGGGTCCCCTAACTTTCCCCAACACGAGGAGCGAAATTTCCAAAAACTCACAACACTCGGTTCACACATTATTCCCCGTTTGTGGGGATAAACCTGGGGATAACTCCTTCTATCCCGCGCCCCTCCTTACAACCCAACCGTGATAAAAATTTAATCGTTTTGAAGGTGCCCCTTATTTAGGTCGTGTTAAGACGATGAATAAGTACAAAGCTGTGTTAGTCTTTCCTTATGAAAGCCTTGAATGAAAATCAGTATAACCGGATGAAACCTTACCTTCCTGTGCAACGCGGGAACGTAAAGATAGAGAATGTGACCCTGATCAACGCGGTGTTGTATGGGGCAGAAAAGGGGGCTCTTTGCTTTGGGAATTGGACACGATTTATATGAAGCTGCGACGGTAGGCTGAAAGCGGCGTTTGGGAGCGTTTGTTTGTGGCGCTGCAAAAAAAGGGGGATTCAAATTTCCGTAACCTGCCTTGGATTGGACAACACAAACATCAAAGTTCACCCCGATGCGGCGAGGTCTTTAAAAAAACGGCCCTCCATCAATGGAAAAATCATGCCGGGAATGGACCACAAAAATTCATAGGGTTTTCCCACGAAAGATCGACTCGGTTTGACGTTTTGCCTCTCTCCAGAACAAGCGGAGGATGCGCAAAAGGGTCAAGTTTGTTGCAACATTGGAGGCATTCTTTGTCCAAAATTCCCCTTGTGATGGACCGTGCAGGGATCCTACCCGTCAAGGCGTTGTAGAATGCGGCTTTCAGTCTATTGTTCTTCTCCAATCGAACCGACTTAAACCCTGGGATTTCGATAAAATGATCTATAAACGCTTCCATGAAATCGAGCACCCTTGAGAAGACTCAAAGCGTTCCGACGTGTCTTCTTAAGGTTTGATAAACGGGATCTCAGGATCTCTGCTTTTATACAGAGGGCTCTTATCATCGAGATGCTTCAAGAGTCTTAACAGGACCTAGAGAATCATTTTTTATCTTAGGAAGCATGAGCGGTTCCCTACTCCCTTTCTCTAGTCTTGAGTTTTGAAATTATTTTTTAGAAGCTAAATTTTTATATTTCTACCTTTGGTATAGGATTTGGTTTGGGTATAGGCATGGGGCGAATCTTGGTCGTTGCTGGCTTGGGTTTTGACATTTTGTTCGAAGCCCAATTCTTGGATACGGCGCATAAGCTCAGGGTCTTGCTTGATTTGGTAACTGACCTGACGCGAGTGTTCTAGTAAGGCTTGAATTTCTTGTTTTTGCTCGGCTGTGCGATGTAAAGGGTTGGGGTAGGCTTGCAATCGCTCACGGATGGCTAAGAACGTTTCAATCAAGGGTAGGGCGGGTTCTCTCTTGTGTTGTGTTGCTGCTAGGGGAGAGGAAGCGAGAGGCCGGCTTTCTAAGAAGTCGTCAAAGATATTCTCTTTAGGATTCTCACGACTCAGACAACTGTACAACTGCTCAAGATTGCTAAAGTCTGTTTTGTCAGCGTAAACATGAGCTTGATGGCGATGCCGCGTTAAACCAACATAGGTTAAAGGCTGATCCATACCTTGACTTGCATACAAAAAGGTCTGGTCTACGGTGGAGGCTTGTGACTTATGAATCGTCGTGGCATAGCCCTGATCAAAGAAGCGATACTGGCTGATATCAAAAGTTATCGTTTTCAAAAACTCCATTTCGACGTGCAGGAATCCTTCATCAATCTTTTGAATCACCCCTAACTGCCCATTACGAACCCCTAGGCTGTAATCATTACGGAGAAAGACAATTTGCTCCCCTACGGCAAAGGGCTTGGCTTCTTTGACCATTTTTAGCAAACGCTCTGCCTTGGGTTCTAAAAATTTTTCTAGGCTCTCCTCTGGCTTGGGTCGAGCCACGGTTAAGACGTGGTCAGGCCCTTGTAATCAACCCGAGTCTCTAGCCACTGTCCGTGCCCGATGGTTCAACTGCTGCACCGCCTGATTGGTATAAGCCAGTATCACGGCGTTTACCGGTTCTTCCCGTAGTCTTGTTTGCATATGCGCGGCATAATCAGCCATCAGTTTGTCTTGGGCGTTTGCGCCCCAATAGATACATCCATGCTGCTGATAGAGGTTCAACGCTTCTTCGGTTTGCCGTGTCGCTAATAATTCTGTTGCTTGACGTTGCCAAGCTTCTTGTTGCCGTTGCACCGTGCTTAAAGTGACAAACCCTATTTGAGCCATCACTGTTCGCAAGCCACAGCCTGCTTCAATCGGCGATAATTGCTCAGGGTCTCCTACCAACACCACTTTAAAGCCTCGCTGCTGGGATTGCTGTAACAGACCTTGCAAGCGCCGGGCATCCATCATACCCGCTTCATCCACCACTAAGATATCTTTTGACCCTAACAGCTCCCGTTCGCGCTGCCATTCATGCTCCCACTTGTGCAAAGTTTTCGAAGCAATGCCTGTGTCTTCTAAAGCTTCGGCTGCTTTGCCCGTAGGCGCCGCACCGACCACCCGGTAGCCTGCCTCTTGCCAAATCTGCCGGGCGACCGTCAGGCTGGTCGACTTACCGGTTCCCGCATAGCCAATCATTCCTTTCAACTGTCCAGCTGCCGTCACATGATCAAGGCTGCGGACCTGATCGGCTGACAATGAGCTTTTGCCTTGTTGTTTAAGCTGCTGATTCATGCGTTCTATCCAAACAGCTTGGCGATCAGGTAAAACGGCAAAGCCACCTTGATGGTTTAACACCTTGGCTGTCTTGATCAACGACAGCTCTAGTTCAATCATTGCTTGGGTGGTAAATTTAGGGTCTTTCCCTAACTGATCATCAGCAATTCTGACCAATTGGTGAGAGGCTTCTATGGCTTGCATCACTCTTGCAAACTCTTCAGCTCCCTCAACATAGCGGTTGACAATACGGGCTATATCTCGCCGTGTAAATACCGATTGCTGCCGGGTTAAGTAGTTTAGCACCACTTCAGGCTTATGGAAGATCAAGGCTTTATTCTTAGCCTTAACCCTGGCCATCTCTTGCCATCTATCGACAATCTCTCCTTGGTTCTTCCGGGCATGGGAGCCTTTGCCAAGTTT
>JAJZHT010000103.1 GCA_021804455.1 Pseudomonadota bacterium
TATCAGGAATGGCAAGGGTCGTTTTGTTCCCTGTCATCGTAAAGATCCTTTTCCTGGCGTAACTTTTGATCTGGAAACTTTTCCTAACCTTCAAGTGGATGATGTCGTTGTGTATCACCTGGAGGCGAGAAATCAGATTAGAATCAAGAAAGTTTTGGGTTCAATTCATGATCCCAGAATTTATAGTTCGATGGCTATTTATGGATATGAACTACCCCATATTTTTTCAAACGAAGCTTTGAAACTTGCCAATCAGGGCCAAGTTCCTGCTCTTGGAAGCCGAACAGATTTTAGGGATTTACCCCTTGTGACCATTGATGGCGACAATGCTAGAGATTTTGACGATGCTGTCTGGGCCACTTCCGACACAGATCCCCGTAATCCCCATGGTTGGCGTTCTGTTGTTGCGATTGCTGATGTCTCTTACTATGTACGTTCCGCGGATGCCCTCGACCGAGAAGCCTATGAACGGGGCAACTCTGTTTATTTGCCTGATTGTGTTGTTCCCATGTTACCTGAGGCTCTTTCAAACGAATTGTGCTCGTTACAACCTTATCAGGACCGTGCCTGTCTTGCGGTAGAAATGATCATCAGCTGTGATGGAAAAATTCGATCCCACCGTTTTAAAAGGGGGTTAATGCGCTCTCAGGCCCGTTTAACGTACCACCAAGTTCAAAAGGCCATTCAAGGTATTTTTGACCCCACGACACAAGTTCTTTGGCCTAACGTTTTACAACCCCTTTATGGGGTCTATCAATCCCTGGTCAAAGCACGTATTAAAAGGGGAACCTTAGAATTGGACGCCCCTGAGCGTAAAATTATTTTTAATCAACAGGGTTTTGTCGCGGAAGTTATACCTGAGGAGCGCTTTGACAGTCATCGGCTTATTGAAGAGTTGATGATTGCAGCAAACGTTTGTGCGGCAAAGTCCCTTCTTGCAAAAAAAACACATACTTTATTTCGTATTCATGAAACACCTGAGAGCAGTCGCGTTGAAAACTTAAAAACAGTCTTACGCTCTCTTAAACTGCAAGCCCCAAGGGTTAAAGATTTTCGCCCCCACCATTTTCAAACCGTTTTATCGCAGGTCGATATTTCGCCTTATCGTCAATTGGTTCATGATTTAGTTCTGCGCTGTCAGGCCCAGGCTCGCTATTCCCCCCATAACATAGGGCACTTTGGTTTAAGTTTAGAGCATTATTGTCATTTTACTTCACCCATTCGGCGGTATGCCGATTTGATTGTGCATCGTGCCCTTATTGCCTCTTTGAGCCTGGGGGAAGGTGGAGAAAATTATCCCCTGGCTTTACTTGAAGAGATAGGGAATCACATTTCAGAGACAGAACGTACAGCAGCCTTGGCCGAGAGAGAAGTGAATGACCGCCTAACAACAGCCCTTTTAGAAAATCATCTGGGTGCTGTTTTAAAGGGAACGATTGCGGGCATAACAGGGGTGGGAATTTTCATCAGTTTGGAGGAAAGTGGGGCACAAGGATTTATTCCCAAGCACCGGTTACCCTCTGATTTTTATCAGTATGATGCAGATCATCATCGTTATATTGGGAAAAGAACGAAAAAAATATATCAATTAGGGCAACATGTTTTAGTTCGTGTGGAAGAAGCCAATGCCGCCATTTGTTCAACAATTTTTTCATTGGTTACAGAACCTTCCCCTAAAAAAACCTCTAAGAGTCGTCAAAAAAAGAAGGACTCATGATTCTTCAACCCATTGTTTACGGAACCCTCTTAAAACGCTACAAACGATTTTTGGCGGATGTTGTTTTGGATAAAACAGGCGAAGTTGTCACCGCTCATTGTCCTAACCCTGGTGCGATGATCGGACTATTAGATAAGGGAAATCCTGTTATTTTAAGTATTAGTTCCAATCCCAAGCGAAAGTTACCCTATACTTTACAAGCTATTTATACCGACAAAACTTGGGTTGGGGTGAATACAGCGTTGCCCAATGAACTCATGGCGGAGAGTCTTACAGCGGGGACTCTTTTAGAATTCAACCCCTATTTAACCGTGCGAAGAGAAGTCCCCTATGGCCAGAATTGTCGGATTGATTTTCTGTTGCACAGCGAGGAAACTTCCGATTGTTATTTAGAAGTGAAAAATGTTCATTTAAAACGCCAAGACAAGGCAGAATTTCCTGATTGCATTACAACCCGGGGCACCAAACAAATCAAAGAACTGGCAGCCTTGGCCCAAAAAGGTTTTCGTTGTGTGGTGACCTATATTATCCAAAGAGAAGATTGTTCAGGTTTTAAAATCGCCGATGACCTTGATCCTCATTATGCCAAGGCCTGTGAATTTGCCAAGGGATGTGGTGTGGAAACGTTAATATTAAATTGTCGTTTGAGTGCGACTGATTCATGTTTCAATGTGACCCTGAATCCAGAATCATACGCTCTGGGAAGTTCCTAAAAAAATATTTTCAGGGATTAACGATTTGGTAAGGATTTTGGGGATAGGATAAGAAAGAACCTAGGTGATAGAAACCCTTTCTTGAAACAAGAATAAAGGGCGATAAGATGTGTTTTACCCATTGATTCTTGAAGGTGGTGGGTGTAGCCCCCCTCCCGTTAAGGGAGGCAGTGGGTGGGGGGTGGCAAAAAAACAAATTAACTTTTCATTAATTTTGGTTAAGAAAAAGTTATCCGATAAACTGAAAAAAAATTGTCTGCAGCACTGTCTATAAAATCTTTATAAAGTCGCTTTGCGCATTCATCAAAAATATGGAATTATTCTGGTTTTTCCGATAACCTCAACTTTATATGAAAAGTATTTATCTTTAAAAAGCTAATTTGCTTGAGGTTTTCCTGAATGATTGCGGCGGTGTTAAAAAAAATTTTTGGTACAGCAAATGATCGAGTTGTTAAAAAATATGACAAGATTGCGAAACAAATAGGGCTTCTTGAGCCTCATTTTTCAAAGCTAAGTGATCAGGAGCTCAAACAATGCACAGCAACTTTTAAACAAAGACTCGCGCGGGGAGAAACCCTTGATCAAATCTTGCCTGAGGCTTTTGCAACCGTACGCGAGGCGGCAAAGCGGGTTTTAGGTCTGCGCCCCTTTGATGTCCAACTGATTGGTGGATTAGTCTTACATCATGGAATGATTGCGGAAATGAAAACAGGTGAGGGAAAAACCCTTGTGGCAACTCTTCCCGTTTATCTGAATGCCCTGGAAGGCAAAGGGGTTCATGTCGTAACAGTCAATGATTATTTAGCCCAACGTGATGCAAACTGGATGGGGAAAATCTATGAATTTCTGGGCTTAACGGTGGGTTGTATTGTTCATGGCTTAACGGACGAGCAACGTCGTCAGGCCTATGGTTCCGATGTTACCTATGGTACCAATCACGAATTTGGTTTTGATTATCTTCGGGATAATATGAAATTCCGACTTGATGAAATGGTTATGCGCCCTTTTCATTATGCGATTGTCGATGAAGTTGACAGTATTTTAATTGACGAAGCCAGAACGCCTTTAATTATTTCCGGTCCTACCGAAGATTCGTCGGATCTTTACCAAAAAATTGACGCTTTGATACCAGCTTTGGAAGAAGAAGATTATGAAAAGGATGAAAAGCAACGCTCTGTCACTCTTACAGAGTCGGGCGTTGAAAAGATTGAACAATTATTATTTGAAAAGAATTTAATTAAGGGTAGCGGCCTTTACGATATTCAAAATATTAGCGTGGTTCATCACGTCAATTCAGCTCTAAGAGCTCATAAACTCTATAGTCGAGACGTCGATTATATCGTCAAGAATAAGCAGGTCATTATTATTGATGAGTTTACAGGACGTATGATGGAAGGCCGACGCTTTTCAGAAGGTCTTCACCAAGCCCTTGAGGCTAAAGAAGGCGTTCCGATTGAAATGGAAAACCAAACTTTGGCCTCCATTACCTATCAAAACTTTTTCCGTTTGTATCCCAAATTGTCGGGTATGGCAGGAACCGCTGTGACTGAAGCGGATGAATTTGAGGAAATTTATAATCTCCAAGCCATTGAGATTCCACCAAACGTTACCGTGGCGCGTATTGATTATGATGACGAGGTCTATCTAACAGCACGGGAAAAATATACAGCTGTTATCAATCAGATCAAAGAATGCCGCAATCGTCAGCAACCTGTATTGGTGGGAACAACCAGTATTGAAAAGTCCGAATTTTTATCGGATCTTTTAAAGCAACATCATATCCCACACCAGGTTTTAAATGCCCGTTATCATGATCAAGAGGCTGTTATCATTGCCGATGCCGGTTGTTCGGGTGCGGTCACTATTGCAACCAACATGGCGGGTCGTGGTACGGATATCAAGCTGGGCGGCAACCTAGAAATGAGGATTGAGCGTCAATTAAAAGGTGTTGAGGAGGGTCCCGAACGGGATCAAAAGATCGCTGCCATCGCAGCAGAGATCCAAGCCGACCAAGAACGTGTTAAGCAAGCCGGTGGTTTATATGTGATTGGTACAGAACGTCACGAAAGTCGACGGATTGATAACCAATTACGTGGACGTTCAGGACGTCAAGGGGATCCTGGGGCCTCTAAATTTTTCATCTCTTTAGAAGATGACTTAATGCGTATTTTTGGCTCGGAACGCCTGGATGGTATGTTGCGTAAGCTGGGTGTCCAAGAAAACGAGGCTATCTCTCATTCCTGGATTAGCAAAGCCTTAGAACGCGCTCAGCATAAGGTTGAGGCTCGTAACTTTGATATTCGTAAACATTTATTACGATACGATGACGTGATGAATGATCAACGTAAAATTATTTATGAACAGCGTCGTGAACTGATGCGTTTGGATACGGTTTCTGAAATGGTGCACGATATCAAAGAAGAGGTTATTTTGCAAACCGTTCAAACGTATGCTCCAGCGGATGTCTTGCCCGATCAATGGGATGCAGCGGCTTTTCATATCGAGGCCAAGCGCTTGTTTGATTTGGATTTACCCGTGGCAGAATGGATCAACCATGCTGTTCATCCCCATGAAATTCAA
>JAJZHT010000104.1:0-3091 GCA_021804455.1 Pseudomonadota bacterium
CGCTGCCCTAAAATCATGATCAATCCACCAGGCTTGTTTATCAACTCTGCCAATACGATGGTGTGCGATGATGTCACTTTTGTAAAAAAGAGGGGTTATATCATGGAGAAATTCTGTTCCAAGATCGCTATAAAATCCTCCCTCCCATAAAAGAACATTATTTCGAAGAAGATTTCCCGCCAAGGTAAATAATCCATGATCAAGTGCTGCAAAAATAAAGTGAGAAGCCAGAAGTTTGTTTAAAAGATCGGGTCGAGAGAACTCAACAATTTCGATATTTTGGCCGCAGTTTTCCAAAATTTGACATGTTTTGGGAAGTTTCGCTTTCTCCCAACACCAAAATTTATGAGTCCATCCTTGACCCAGATTCAGTCTGGCTAAGGAACGAATATAGTATTCCAGTTGTTCAGCCGAAGGCTCGATTGGTGATTGTGAATCTGTAATCCACATTCGATGCGTGATTTTAGGAATAAGAGGATTTTCGGGGTGAAAGTTCCGTGCCGAAATATCTTTCAGAATGGACAAGGAACTTTTCTCTAAATAATTCAAACCTTTCAAGGCATCCTGATCTGTTTTTTCGTAAACTTTTCGAATCAAAGGAGCAGGATCTTTTTGATGCGACGGTTTAGAGTTTTCAAGCTCTGGATGAGGGGTGTTTCTTTCTTTTGAAAACCGAAAATGTTTCCTGATTTTCTCACATAAAGCCTTAAGAGAGCTTTCCCTTTTAAGAGTAATATCACTTCTAGGAAGGGAATCCTCCTTATAATACAAATCTTCCCAGTCAAAAATGAGGGTAGGCTGTTTTTCCCTTTCAATAGTGACCGTCTGAATGAAGAAACAAGGCGCTTTAATTTTTTGTTCTTCACCGGAAAGCAAAGTTGTTGCATATTCAAAAGTCACATCAAGATTTTTACGTTGGAATTCGACAAAGTCACCAAGTTGAGGTTCAAGTTGTGGTGACCTTTGATGATTCTCACTTACAAACGTAAACCCCTCGGGTGCCTCTAAAGGCTTATTCTCTGATAACAAAAGACGTCCTCGAAAAAGAACAGAGAGGTTTTGTTCAATCGGTGTGTTGTTACAAAAGGTCAGGGTTTCTTGTGCTCTAGCCTTAAAGTTGAAAATCAAGAATAGAAAAAAAATAATTTTTTGAACTTTAAACATTCCTTACTCCAAAAGAAGGACGACTCTTATATTAATAAAATTTTATAATAAATTTATTAATAATATGCTAAAATTTTTAATATCATGTCCGCCACGGAAAAGATAAAAAACGTGTGTTTAAGGAAGAATTAACAAACTATTTTTCGTTTTTGATCACGAAATCAAAGTAAGTCTTAGGAAAAGGCTCATTGTTAAGGGTATAGTGCCAAAATTCGGCATCATAAGGTTTAAAGTTATGCTTTACCATCAACTTTCTTAAAAGGTACCGATTCTTTTTTTGATTGGGACGAAGGCCCTTATAATCGATATGAGAATATTTACCAAAAAACTCAGGACCATAATCCAGGGGCTGACCCGTTTTTGTATTAATAATAACAATATCAACCGCGCTGCCCCGACTGTGAGACGACTGGTTACTAGCTACATAATGACCTGCCAACTCTTTCTTATTAAGATGGGGATAACATTGGGACTTCGTTTTAGTATCCTGAAGGTCGGTTGCCCATCTTTTTAAATGTTTTACAGCTCGAACTGGCCTATAGGCATCAAGAACTCTAAGAGAATAGTGGGGATATTTTTTTTGAAGATCCTTTTGTGCCTTTTTAAGAGCTTTAGCAGCAGCTAAAGTGCAAATCGCTTGATGTCCCTGATATCCGTCTAATTTTTTTCCAACACAATTGTGCGTTGTAGCAAAGGTTAATTTTTGATCAATAGAAGGATCAATTGCATGAAGATAAACAAAGCCTTGAGGTAAATGAGAGTGAGAAGATTTTTTATGACCAGCAACAGAAAAAACCGACAAAAGACCCAAGAATAAAATTATTAGAAAAAAAGAAAAGAAAGAACGCATAAGGCTTTGTTCTGCCAAGAATAGTTGCCATTTTTAAGTTTAGGGCTAGTATAATCAAAAAATTGTTAAATCTTTGTTACCATTCTAAAGATTGGTATAAATGGGAGATTGCTTTTCTTAATACAAGGGGAATCCCTCTTTATCTTTCCTTAAAAAGGCTTATAATGAGGCAACATTCAGAAGCAACAGCTGGGTCAAAACGTCATGTTAGTCATTGCCTTAAAAGAAACAGCACCTCATGAAAAAAGAGTTGCCCTGACACCGGATACAACCAAGAAATATAAAGATTCGGGTTTTAGGGTCACGCTTGAACAGGGAGCCGGGAAAGAAGCCGGATACCCTGACTCAGCCTTCGAAAAAGTTAGCGCAGAATTAGAAAAAGATAAGGAAAAGCTTTTAAAGAAGGCGGATCTCGTTCTAACCGTTGCGCCCCTTAGTCTGGAAGACAGCAAGCTTTTAAAAAAAGATGCCATCCTGGTTGGTAGTTTCAAGCCGTTTCAAAACCAAGATCTGCTGAGGTCGCTGGCTAAAAACCATGTTACCAGCTTCAGTCTAGAACTTATACCACGTATTACCCGTGCCCAAACCATGGATGTGTTATCTTCGCAAAGTAACCTTGCTGGATATAAGGCTGTCCTTGATGCTGCCAGTGAATTTGGTCGCGCTTTACCTTTAATGATGACAGCTGCTGGAACAATTCCTGCAGCACGCGTTTTGATTTTGGGAGCCGGTGTGGCAGGTCTTCAAGCCATTGCTACAGCCAAACGTTTGGGGGCGATTGTCTCGGCCTTTGATGTACGGAGTGCCGCAAAGGAGCAAGTCGAAAGCCTTGGCGCTACGTTTATTGAAGTTCCTTCAACAGAAACAGGGGATTCCCAGGGTGGGTATGCCAAAGAAATGAGTGAGGACTATAAAAAAGCCCAGGCGAATAGACTTGCAGAGGTTTTAAAAATGCAAGACATCGTCGTGACAACCGCTCAAATTCCCGGAAAAACGGCCCCTCTTTTGATAACCGATGCCATGTTAAAAACCATGAAGCCCGGTTCAGTTGTTATAGACCTTGCCGTTGAAAGTGGT
>JAJZHT010000104.1:3101-4920 GCA_021804455.1 Pseudomonadota bacterium
ATTAAGCACGGTCTGTATGGGGTAAAACCATTGTCAAACATGATGTTACCATCATTGGGCCTGCTAATATCCTGTCGCGTATTGCCAGTGATGCCAGTCAATTATACAGTCGAAACGCCTTTCATTTTATAAAGAATTTGTTTAGCGGCGAAAATAAAGAAATCACTTGGGAGGATGAAATTGTGAAAGCGACAGCCATAACCCATAAGGGGGCTGTTATTCACCCTCAATTCACCAATTTATCATAAAGGGGCCAATAATGGATCTGCAAAGTTTAACAACCCATACTGGAAAAGTTTTACAAGAAGCCCGTGAACTTTTAGAAAGTGCCCGGCATTTAGATTCTGTTGCCAAACAAATTGTCAACCAACCTGATACAGGTCATTTATCCCCCTTTATGATTGGCTTAACAGTTTTTGTGTTGGCCTGCTTTGTCGGGTATTACGTAGTGTGGAAGGTCACACCGGCCTTGCATTCTCCTCTAATGTCTGTGACTAATGCCATTTCCAGTGTCATTATTGTCGGCGCTTTGATGGCAGCAGGACCCGCTGTTGGCAGCGCCTCCACAATCTTTGGCTTTCTAGCCGTTGTCTTAGCCTCCGTTAACATCTTTGGCGGATTCATTGTAACACAACGAATGTTGCAGATGTTTTCTAAAAATAAATAAAAACCCTTAAAAAAGAGGTTATCGTGTCTTTGAATTTATCTGCATTTTTGTACTTAGTTTCAGCTGTTTGCTTTATTTTCGCATTACGGGGTTTATCGTCTGCTGCCACGTCACGTACAGGCAACCTTTATGGCGTTTTTGGAATGGTTATCGCCATTTTAACCACCCTTTTATCGCCTGGTATCGCCAAGTATAGCTGGATTATAATGGGAGTTGGACTTGGCGGCGTTATAGGGGCTTTTATCGCCAAAAAAATTGCAATGACGGCTTTGCCCCAACTGGTTGCCGCTTTTCATAGTCTGGTTGGGCTAGCGGCTGTTTTCGTGGCTGCAGCAGCTTTATACGCTCCTGAAACTTTTCACCTGGGAAGTGTCGGTCATATGGCAGCAACCAGCCTTTTCGAAATGGGATTGGGAACAGCTGTTGGAGCTTTAACCTTTAGCGGCTCCATCGTTGCCTTTGGAAAATTACAGGGTCTCATCAGCGGTAAACCCCTTATTTTCGCCCAACAACATAAATTAAATGCTTTATTGGGAATGGGGCTTTTGGCTTTGTTATTTCTGTTTATGGTAACAGAATCCGTCTTTGTTTTTTGGTTGTTAACACTGTTGGCGTTTGGTTTAGGATTTTTGCTAATTCTGCCTATAGGAGGGGCGGATATGCCCGTAGTGATTTCCATGCTGAATTCTTATTCAGGTTGGGCTGCAGCCGGTATTGGTTTTACCTTAAGTAACAATCTTTTGATTATCACCGGCGCCTTGGTGGGAGCATCAGGCGCCATTCTAAGCTATATCATGTGTAAAGGCATGAATCGGTCTATTTTTAATGTAATTTTGGGTGGATTTGGCACAGATCCCTCAGAAGTCACAGGTCATAACACAAGCTCCTCCGACACACCTGTAAAGGTTAGCAGCGGAGAAGATGCCGCCTTTATTATGGGAAATGCCAACTCTGTGATTATTGTGCCTGGTTATGGTATGGCTGTTGCTCAGGCCCAACATGCTTTACGAGAAATGACCGATCATTTGAAACAGCGGGGGGTTAAAGTTCGTTATGCAATCCATCCCGTAGCGGGTCGCATGCCGGGTCACATGAATGTTTTACTCGCAGAGGCGAATGTCCCCTATGAGGAAGTTTTTGAACTGGAAGATA
>JAJZHT010000105.1 GCA_021804455.1 Pseudomonadota bacterium
TAAACGATGTGCCTTGGGCTCATCTTGATATTGCCAGTGTCAGTTGGAAAAATAAAGATCAAGTCCTTAGCAAAAAAGGTGCCACTGGCTTTGGTGTGCGTCTTTTGAATGAATGGTTGCAAAAGAATTATGAAGATTAAGACCTGATGCAGTATTAAAAAAGCAGAGTTAATCTTTTGTTCATGAAACGAGTTAATTTCTAGAGGAAAGGGGAGTTTTTAAGGGAACGCTTTATGGAGTTAATTCTCAAAATTTCTTCGATGCCGTTAACTTTCTGTTAACCAAGATTAACAGAAAGTTAATTGTTGATTTTTTTGCCACCCCCCACCCTAAAAAGGGCGGGGGGCTACACCCACCACCTTCAAGAATCTGAAGGCAAAACACATTCCATTGCCCCTTTTTTCTTGTTTTTAAAAGAGGTTTCATTACCCAGGTTATTTCTTATTCTATCCCCTAAATCCTTACCAAAACGTTAACCTGGAAAACCTTTTTAAGAGCGAGGGTAATTTAAGAGGTTGGATCCAGTCTCAATCGTAAAGATATACTTTTTACGATCCTGGGGGGGTATTCCTGGGCGTTTGAAAGTCAAAGGGTGAGATCCTAATCGTAACCATAAAAATTATTTTTGGGTAAAAATGATGAGCTGAGAGAGCTCTCGGGGTCTTCTAAAGTCATGGTGATTTCTTAAAGCTTTATGTTAGAATGAGGCCTTCAAATGACTTAAGGATTTTTGTGTTTATGAAATTTATGCCAACAAAAAAAGATTTTTGGTTTTTACCCCTGGGGGGGGCTGGCGAAATTGGCATGAATTTGAATCTTTTTGGTCATGATAAACAGTGGTTAATGGTTGACCTAGGCATAACTTTTCATGATCGCCTAGGGGTTGAAATCGTTACACCCGATCCATCTTTTATTTTACCGTTTCAAAAGGAATTAAAGGGCCTTGTTTTAACCCATGCTCATGAGGATCATGTGGGGGCTGTACCTTATTTGTGGCCTCTTTTGCGTTGTCCCATTTACGCCACCCCTTTTACAGCCGCTATTGTCAGGCAAAAAATAGCGGATAAACCTTGGGCTGATGAGGTTGAGCTGATTGAGATTCCCTTATCAAGCTGTATTAAAATTGGCAAATTTGAAGTGGAATTTATTACCCTAACTCATTCCATTCCTGAACCTAATGCCCTGGCTATTACAACCCCTTTGGGAACGGTTCTTCATACAGGGGATTGGAAAATTGACCCTGCCCCTCTGGTGGGGCAACCTACAGATTTTACTCGTTTAAAAGAATGGGGAGATCAAGGCGTTCTGGCGATGGTCTGTGATTCTACCAATGCCTTAAGCGAGGGAACCTCTGGTTCAGAACAGGCTGTGCGCGAGGAACTGCATCGCCTGGCGGGGGATTTTCCTCACCACCGTCTGACGGTCGCTTGCTTTGCCTCAAACGTGGCGCGTTTAGAAACAGCTGCCCTTGTGGCGGCTGCCCATGGGCGTAAAGTTTGCCTTTTGGGGCGTTCCCTGCATCGTATGTTGGCTGCCGCTCATTATGCTGGATATTTAAAAACTCTTGCCCCTTTTATCAGTGATAAAGAGGCGATGATGCTACCGCCTGATCAGGTTCTGCTGATTACCACAGGATCGCAGGGAGAAGCAAGATCAGCCTTGGCCCGTATTGCCAATCATCAGCATCCGATTGTCAAATTGAACAATCAAGATGTCGTTTTCTTTTCATCTCGCGTTATACCAGGGAATGAGCGCAACATCAGCCAGTTACAAAATCAATTGATTCGTACAGGGGTGCAAGTGATTACCTCCCAGGACGAGGATATCCACGTTTCGGGTCACCCTTCTCAGGATGAGTTGAAAGAAATGTACCAGTTGGTTCGGCCCAAACTGGCAATCCCGGTTCATGGGGAGGCTCGACACCTTTATGAACATGCACTTTTGGCAAAAAATCAAGGGGTATCACAAGTCGTTGTTCCTCATAACGGAAGTCTTATCCAAATGTCGGGAGAATCGGCAGAAATCATCAGCCAGGTGGAAGTCGGTCGTTGGGGCATGGATGGTAATCGGGCCATACCCATGAACAGTCCCTTATTGAAAGATCGTATGAAGTTATCAATCCAAGGAAGTATTTTTATAACGTTGACGGTTGAATACTCTGGTCAATTAAGTCGATTGCCCCAGTTTAGTATGTTGGGCGTTGCTCAACCAGGGGCAGAGCAAGAATGGTTAGAGCGTGAATTGAATCGTGCTGTTCGGGAGCTTTCCATTGCGGATTTCAAGGATGACGGTGTGTATAAAGAAGCTGTTAAAAGTTTGATTCGCCAACGTGTGAATCAACATTTTGGTAAAAAGCCCTTGGTCGAAATCCATCTGATCAAGGGCTGAGAATGTTTAAAGTTTCCTGGGGTCAATCAAAAGACCAACCTTGACCCCTACGGCCATCCAGGGAGTTTTTTCTGAAAGGGGTTGAAAAATGTCCCACCCTGTTTTTGTAAAGTCAATTTTCCCTTGAACAAGGGGGCTTTTACACCCGGGTATTTTTTCTAGGACAATCTGTTGCACAAACGAAGGATGTTTAAAATTGGGTTGGATAATAACCATAGACTGGCAACAAAAAGAAGTTTGATTCAGTGATAAATGTTTTCCTTCTAAAACAGTATCCACCCCTTCTATACCAATAAGGCCATATTGATCCTTAAAATCTTCTACAATAAGATGGGAAATTTGTATTATCCCTTTTCCCGTTTGCTTTTTTTTAGCAGCTAAATCATCACAATCAAAAGGGATTATTCCCCAATGGGATGTAAGATTTTTGTTTTCCGTAATAAGGTTTAGAGCCGTCTCATTGCCTTCTGGGCACATTTGTAAGAACCCAAGACCTGATGGGTTGCCCACGAGTTCTCTAAGAGGCTGATTATTAATGGAAAAATCGCTGGAGGCTAAAACAGGGTTTAAGAAAAGAAGACAGAGAAGGGGGGAAAAGCGTTTGGTCATACTCAAGAAAAATTTAATGTTTTCATAAACATTTATTTTATTTTTTAAAATTTAACAAGCAAGTTTTGCCATTAAATATAATATAATTATTTTGTTTCGTTTTTATTTGTAACCGTATTTTTAATTTCTATATAAGTCTCACTATTATTAATTTTTTAGTTTATTTTTATTGTGAGATTGAAGTATTTCGTTGTTTTCTTGACGCTTTGGGGGATTGCATTTTCTGCCCAGGCGATAGAAGTTTTAAAGCCTTTAGACCCTAATATTTTCCCTACTAAGCGATCTTTTAAAGAATCTCCTAGGACTCCTGTTAAAAGATCAGCTTCTGAAATCAGTGAAGATAGTGAAGATAAAGAAAATTATTTTCAAACGCCACCTTCTTCACCAAAATCTAAAAAATCTCGATCCGATAAGTTAGAGATTTCTCCCCATTGTCAGTCAAAGGTTAAGGAAGGATGCCTTGACCCCCGTGTTTTGAAGGAAAGTCTGAATTATAGTTATGAAGGGGTTGTGAATGACCAATGCGACGCATGGCATGACCGCAATTTAAAGATATTAGAAGAGATTCTTCAAAAAAATGAAAATAAGATTAAGGATAAAAATATTGCCGTCGCTGGAATTCATTTTGTTTATGAACATAATGGGGAAATCCTTTTTTCACCGACTGTTGACCTTGATATTTTGTTTTTAAGCGGTGGTACAAGAGCCGGAAAAGAGTTTGATTTAAATTTAAAAACAGCCAGCAAGCGTCATTTAGAGCCTAAGACGATTTTTGATCTTTTGGCAGGCGATTATGAAGGACCTGGCATTACAAAGAAAATGCGTGGGCATTTAAAACAATACTTTGATGATTCAGCAGGACCTACTAAAATGAATACTAAGGTTTTATCGACACGCTATCGTCAATGTTTATCGCCTGAAAAAAAGGTAACAGATAAAAAAAACGACCCTAATGGACCTTTCATGCAAAGCTATTTTCACAGTGAACAGGCTTCTCATTGTTATTAACCAGGTCACCCGAAGTATTAGCTCCTTCTGTTAAAACAGTTCCTAAAGGGGCAACAATTCTTCAAGTGACTGTTCTAATGGCTTCCCGGAATCAGATGTGCCGAAATTGTGCTGCTGCCTGGTACCGGATAAGTGAGGGAGCGGGACCTCTCAAAAATATTTTATTGAAATATTTGCAAGAATTTCCTAATAAAGATTTTGATTTTAAAGAAAATAAATTAGATATATTCCCGCAAGTTTCTGGATTAACTGTTTTTGACTGTGTGAAGGCCGATCATTGTAGAGCACAGATGAGTTATGCGAAGGTACGTTTAAAGTTGCCGGACTTTTTGCCTCATGTGGCCCAAAAATCGTTGCCGAATCAATTAAAAAAAGGAAAGAAAAAAAATGAACCTAAAAAAAATAAAAAATTTACTTTTAAAAAGCTGTCTTGGGGTCCTGATGATGATTAATCTCAATGCTGTAGCTGCCTCTGATACGGAATTGACAGACGTAAAGCAGCGCAAATCTGAAATTATAACAGAAATTAAAGAGTTATTTGATTTCCTTGAAATGGAAGAGGAGGAAATGGAGACTGCTGCCAATATTTTGGTAAAATCGAAACAAGATTTAAAACACTTTACCCCAGAAGACATTCAGAAGATTAGTTTAAATTCTGCACATTGTATTTTCGAATTGGGATATAATTCCACAGATATTGGGGATAAGGAGTTACAAAAAGAATTGTTGCGTGTCTCTGCCTTAGCTGGACATGCTAATGCTTTGGGGGAGTATGCTGGATTATTCTATGAAGAGAACACTCCTGAAAGTAAGGAAGAAGCTCTTAAGTGGTATGCTAAGGCTGCTGCTGCAGGGCGTGAGGAATCGTATAATTTTTTATTAGAGCTTGAACAAAAAGGTAATC
>JAJZHT010000106.1 GCA_021804455.1 Pseudomonadota bacterium
GCGAGATCTACAAAAGATTAGGTGATATGAACCAACATTTAACTCGCTTAGGACGCCATCTTCGTCAAACTGTTGACAGCTATAATCAAACGGTAGGAACTCTAGAAAGCCGTGTTTTGGTATCGGCACGAAAATTACAAGATCTTGATACAAGCTTGGATCAGAACGTTATGGAATCCGCAATTCCACTTGATTCTGTGCCACGATCCCTTCAATCTATAGATAATAAACACCTTACCAGTGAGGTATGAATGTATTGGTTTGTGACTGTGTGTGCCGTTTTATTAGGGACAGTTTCGGCTGATGAGATCAGCAAGGGAGAGGTTGCTCCTTCTTCATCGGAGGCGTTGTTGGCTACAATTTTAACAATTTATAAAGATGCTGCCTTGGTAAAAACCCGTTATCCTTTATCCTTAGAGGCGGGATGTCACTCCTATTTTTTAAAGGGAATTGCGGGGACTATTTCTCCGAACACGCTGATGCTGACACTGCATTCTAACTCCAAATCTGCTTCTATAAAAGAATATGCTCTTAAAGGTTCCGAAAGGAAAGAGTCTGGTTCTCCCACACAGAGTGATAAGATATTGGAATTAAATATTCATACAAAAACAGCAGATTGTCATACTCAGGTTGATCTTTTGTATCTATTTAAGAATCTGGGATGGAGAATCGATTATACGATGCAATTTTCGCCGACATACAATTCTTTGGATTTGAATGGTTGGATTGAGATAGTCAATCAATCGGGAGTTGCCTTTCCTAACGCTACAATCCAACTGGTGGATAGTTCACCCGCTTTAAACCTGGATAATATTGACGCTTCAGGTGTTCCTTCGGCTTCTTTGAAAGCACCTTTTTATTCGATTTCTGGAACGGTTAATTTGGATAAAGATAGTGTTAAAAAAATTAATTGGGTTACAGCTCAATCCATTCAGGGACAATTGCATTATCGCCTTTTTATCGGCGGAGATTTTTTAGAAGATATGAACAATAAACGGGCAAAACCCTCTATTGAAACATGGGTTACCTTTGTAAATACTCAAAAACAAGGCCTGGGTCTGCCTTTGCCAACAGGTAGGGCAACCCTTTACTACCGTTCCAAACAAAACATTTTGGAATCTTTAGGAACTGTCATTATCCCTCATACTAATGTGGATCAAGAACTCAGCGTCAGATTGCCGTTAGCGGCTCATAATACGGGTCAAGGCAATAATGAAGATGAATTAAGAAGAATTTTGGCTGTTGAAACGGAGTTAGAGCAAACAGAATTCAAAAAACTCAGCGATAAAATCACTGAAGCCAACTATCGTTTGTCCTTAAAAAATAAATCTGATCAACCGATTAGTTTGCAGGTTGTTTTAGATTTACCGGTGGCTGAGTGTAAAATTGTTAAAGAAAACAGAACTCATGTGGTTGATTCACCTCAACAAATTTCTTGGCCTATTGACATACCCGCCCAATCTGAGGTTGATTTGAAATATAGACTCCAAATTGATCAAAATTAAAAATAAAAAAACACTTTCTTGAAAAAGAAAGTGTTTTTAAGGTGAAGTATTTTGGTAGGAATATATTACTTAATTTTAGCTTCTTTAAACAAAACATGCTTACGCACAACAGGGTCGTACTTACGAAATTCTAACTTTTCTGGTTTTTTACGAGGATTTTTTTTTGTTACGTAAAAAAAACCTGTTTCTGCGGTGCTTAGTAACTTAATGTTAATAACGGCAGACTTTGCCATGACAATTTTCCTTAAAAAACAAAGCCCGGCGCGCCAAAAACAGACCGGACACGTTGACTTTTGGAGCGGGCGAAGGGATTCGAACCCTCGACCCCAACCTTGGCAAGGTTGTGCTCTACCCCTGAGCTACGCCCGCTAACACAAATGGTTAAGCTTTAGGCCTTATACTATCCTCTGAAAGTTTTTTTGCAAGAACTTTTTGCATTTTAAAACCATTCTCTCTTAAACAATCAAGATTTATGGTATAAGGGGACGATAACACTATGAATAAACGTTTTTCTTGATGACTGTTGAACTGTCTCGCCGAATTATGCCTAAAGACGCCAAAGTTTTTTTAAAGAGAACTTTGAAACAATTCCTAGGGTTCCTTCTTTTCGTGGTTGTTTGTTTAACAGGAGTGGCTGTTTTAAGTTACCATTCCCAAGATCCTTCTTTGAATACTTTGTCAGGGAATGCCCCCAAAAATTGGTTAGGAATCCCAGGAGCCCTAGCGGCGGATGTGATTATCCAGCTTTTTGGCTTTTCTGGTTTGGTGCTGCTTTTTATTTTAGGCGGGTGGGGTTGGTTCATGGGGCGTCGTGTTTCTTTTCGGGTCACGGCAAGACACATTTTTTTGACAGTTCTGAGTGTTTTAGGGCTGGCCGTTTTTTTTAACGGTTGTTGGCCCTTGGCTAGGACTTCTTCAAGCGTTTTTTATTCAGGAGGAAGTCTGGGTTTTTTATTAGGCCATTTTCTTCAGACCTTCTTTTTTTCAGGGCACTTTTTAGCTTTGTTTCATCTTTTTCTATGGTTTTTGGGGTTCCTTTCCTTTTCTCTAGTTTGGTTTGCAATGGGACTTTCATGGAATCAATTGACAACCAGTATGAGGGTCGTAGTCAAAAGTTTTAAAGGGGTTTGGAAGGCTTTCAGAGGAACGCATGTTAAAGAATCTTTTAAATTTTTAAAGGCAGAAGAGAGCACTGAACCTATTCTAGGAAAAACAAGAAAACAAGAACTTGTTTTTGGTTTTGATTCCCAACCTCCCCAAAAGCCTGTTACAGAAGAGGCCTTATGGCCCCAAGATCCGACGACCGTCCAAGATCCTTCTGATACGGCTGATGTTCTTTCGCAACAAGCCTTAGACAAGCTTTTCACCAATCAGGAATTTTCTGATGACTACCAGTTACCACCCCTGGAACTTTTGGATCCTTTAAGCTCCTCTAAGGGGGTGAAACCTATCACGCAAGAAGCCTTACAAGAGTCCTCTAAGCAATTGGAATCCGTATTGGAAGAGTTTGGTATTCGCGGAGCAATCGTCAATATTCGTCCTGGTCCAGTGGTGACCATGTATGAATTAAAACCTGCGGCGGGTATTAAAACAGCTCGGGTTATTGGATTGGCAGATGATATTGCCCGGTCTATGAGTGCTTTATCCGCGCGTATAGCTGTTATTCCTGGGCAGAACGTGATCGGTATTGAGCTGCCCAATCCTCAACGTCAAACGGTTTATTTGCGGGAATTGCTTTCAAGTGCGGAATATCAAAACTCTCAGGGGGGGCTGCCTTTAATTTTAGGAAAAGATATTGCCGGTAATCCCAGTATTGCTGATTTAACACGAATGCCTCATTTGTTGGTTGCTGGTACAACAGGCTCGGGCAAGTCAGTCTCTGTCAATACTATGATTTTATCTTTATTATACAAGCTCTCTCCTGATCATTGTAAGTTTATCATGATTGATCCCAAGATGTTGGAGCTTTCTGTTTACGATGATATTCCGCATTTGTTAACACCCGTGGTTACAGATCCCAAAAAAGCCGTGGTCGCTTTGAAGTGGGCGGTTAAGGAAATGGAAAATCGTTACCGTTCTATGGCTAAGTTAGGGGTGCGTAATATTGATGGTTTTAATGGGCGCCTGAAGGAGGCACGCCAAAATGGCGAAGTATTGGTTCGACGTGTTCAAACAGGGTTTGATCCTGATTCAGGGCGTCCTATTTTTGAAAACCAAGCCCTTGATTTTCAACCCTTGCCTTACATCGTGGTCGTAGTGGATGAAATGGCGGACTTGATGTTAGTAGCTGGAAAAGAGATCGAGGCCGCTGTACAACGGTTGGCTCAAATGGCTCGTGCGGCGGGGATTCATTTGATTATGGCAACGCAACGTCCTTCTGTTGATGTGATTACAGGAACGATTAAAGCCAATTTCCCTACTCGTATTAGCTTTCAGGTAACCTCAAAAATTGATAGTCGTACAATATTAGGCGAACAAGGCGCCGAACAATTGTTGGGACAGGGGGATATGTTGTATATGGCAGGGGGAGGAAGAATTAGCCGTGTTCACGGCCCTTTTGTGCGCGATGATGAGGTTGAACGAATTGTTAAATTCCTCAAGCGTCAAGGGGAACCAAACTATATTGAAAGTGTAACCCATGATGATGAGGAAACCTTTGATGTTACAGAAGACGCTGGAAAAAGTGGCGGTGATGATTTATATCGTCAAGCCTTAGACCTTGTCATGCGGGAAGGAAAAGTATCGACCAGTTTTATTCAACGTCACCTACAAATTGGTTATAATCGGGCTGCGAGGATAGTTGATCAGATGGAAAAAGAAGGTGTGATTAGCGCTGCGAATCATGTAGGGAAACGGGAAATCTTAAAAGGCTAGGAACTTCATGAAAAAAACAGTTTATATATTTTTGGGAATGATGATTGCTTTTTCTCATCCAGGGCAAGCCACTATGACATCCACTTCTAGCCTTGTGAATCAAGTCCAATCTTTTTTGAATGGGATTCACTGTTTGGTTGCAAATTTCATCCAAACGAACCCCGATCAAAGCCAAGTTCAGGGGAAGATATGGTTGGTGCGTGGCGGTAAGGGAATGGGGAAAATGCTTTTGGAGTATTGTGCCGAACAAGGGCAAAAAATCCTGGCTAAGGAGGGGGAGTTTATTATTTATGATCTCCACGACAAAAATGAGACGCATTATGCCTTAGAACACACCCCAGCAGCTTTTATTTTGAAACCGAGGATCAATTTACAAAAAGATGTTACGGTAGATTCTATTTCTAAAAAGGAAGATCATCTTCAATTGGTGGTAACACAACCCGGGGATGCTACGGGGCAATCCCTCACTCTTTATTTTTCATTATATC
>JAJZHT010000107.1 GCA_021804455.1 Pseudomonadota bacterium
CACTTTGTCGTATACATTTTTTCGTCTTAAAAAAGAAACACAACCCAACAATAAGTCCTAGACTCTGCAAAAATATGAAAAATCTTCTTGCGAAACGGGCTTTTTTTCGACACTATGAAATCCAGTTTGCCGCTGGAACAACCTCATCTTTTCCTGGTTTAGCGGCACAAGGGATGGGTGGCCGAGCGGTTGAAGGCACCGGTCTTGAAAACCGGCAAGGGGGCAACTCCTTCGTGGGTTCGAATCCCACCCCATCCGCCAAGGTGTCATAAAATCATCACGACCTTTTGGTTTAAAATTTTACGTAAATCTTGATCTTTGCCCTCCGGGCTTCTTAAAAAAGGATTGAAAAAACGTCAAAACCGCTAAGTGTGGTTGAGTCATAATCAACTCCATCCAGTTGACTAGGGTTATCGACAGGAAAGAAATTCCACCTTCTCTTTTGTCGCGCCCTTTTTTATAAAAGAGACTCTGACTTTTATGAAACTTCGCTTAAAGTTCGTAGAAGTTCCTCCAAATCAGCGGGCGCGGGAACCTTAAAATGCATCTCTTGTTGCAACCGGGGATGAATAAAATGTAACTCAGCTGCATGCAAAGCCTGTCGCTTAAAAGTACTAAAAACAAGAGGGCATTGTTTTAAAAACGCAGCAACAGAACGTTTTCCATAAACGGGATCGCCTACCAAAGGAAACCCAGCATAGTGACTGTGAACCCGAATTTGGTGAGTACGTCCCGTGTCAAGAGTATAACAAACCCAGGAAACTTTAACTGTTCCTTGGGGACCAAAACTTTTAACCTGCTTGAGTTGATAGTGAGTTCGAGCAGGACGACCCTTTCCCCCACGACCGACTGTCATTTTCTGACGGTGCTGAGGATGGCGATAAATAGCCCCTTCAATCACCCCAGAAGGAGGATGAGGATGCCCCCACACCACCCCCCAATAAACTCTTTTTAAGGTTCGATCTGCATCATCAGCATGAATTTTGGGTTCAAATTGTTTGGATAATTGTTGATGTGTCCAATCATTTTTGGCAATCACCATCAAACCACTGGTATCTTTGTCTAAACGATGAACGATACCAGGGCGTTTGACCCCCCCTATTCCAGAGAGGGATTCTTGACAATAGGCCAGTAAAGCGTTAACAAGGGTTCGATCACGATGACCTGGGGCTGGATGAACCACCAACCCTGCGACTTTGTTCACAACCAATAAATCACTGTCTTCGTACACAATATCCAAATCCAAAGCAAAAGGTTGGGGCTCTGCCTCCACCGCCGCAGGAGGCATCAAAGAGTAAGATTCTCCCTTTTTAACTTTGCGGTGACAATCTGTGACGACCCTTCCTTCACAGGAAAGATACCCTTGTTGAATCCAATCTTGTAACCGACTGCGACTATAAACAGTCAACTGGTGCGCCAGAAATTTATCAAGTCTTTGACCCACCTGATCCGGGTCAACATGGCAGATATGCTTAAGGCTTCCAGGGTTCATAATCACTTTTTTTACGTAAAGAAAGACAAGGATAAAGAGGATTATCAATCTTAGGATTATGGGCTAAAAACGTCCCTGTTAAATTGGGCAGGGCCGGCTTTTGCCAGGGGTAATTGCTTTCCGCCCGAGGAATGTCATTGGTACGAAAATGCAACCATCCATGCCACTGGGCGGGGACCTTAGAAGCATCTTCCGTCCCCTTATAAACAACCCAACGTCTAAATTTTGCGGTTTTACCAAAATATTTTTTGGTTTGATAATAACGATTGCCGAAACAATCAAGGCCAACTTCTTGTCCCAACCACCAGCTAAAAAGCGAAAAATACCAATCTCTCATAATGCAAGGGTCTTTAAGATGCTTGATAGATATTCGTCAACTGCTCTAATAATGCCAAGGCTTCATGACGAGGTCTTTGAAAACAATTACGCCCTATAATAGAACCGTGACCTCCCCCAGCATGAATATCCCGTGCATCCTGAACCACATCACGCACATTTTTGGTATCACCCCCTGAAAATACAACCAAGCGACGTCCCTGAAAACAGCATTCGGTCACATGGCGCACACGGTCTGCCAAACTCTCCATTCTGATATTGCTTTGCTGATAGGCTTTTTTGGCCTCAGGATTTTCTAAAAAAGCAGAAGGCAGCTTAACTTTAATAACATGGGCCCCCAGCAAAGCGGCTATATGGGCACCATAACCGATGGTATCAATCGCTGTTTCACCTTCCTTGCTAAGGTTGCCACGAGGGTACGACCAAATAACCACAATCAAACCACAGCTTTTGGCTTCTCTTGCCAATTCGCGAATTTCTTCAAACATATCAAGAGAAGAATCAGAACCAGGATAAATAGTAAAGCCAATCCCCACACATCCTAAACGCAACGCATCCTGAATGGAGCCGGTCACTGCCTGATTAGGAGGAAGATTTTTGGATAACAAGCTGTTACCGCTGTTAACCTTAAGAAGAGTTGGTATGCTCCCCGCAAAAGTATCCGCCCCGGCTTCTAACCAGCCTAAAGGAGCCGCATAAGCCGACAACCCTGCGTCGATCGCCAATTGAAAATGGTAATGAGGATGATAGGCATCCGGATTAACCCCATAACTGCGTCCAGGGCCATGCTCAAACCCCTGATCTACAGGAAGAATAATCATTTTTCCAGTCCCTGCCAGTTTTCCATGCATCAGCAAACGAGCCAAATGATTCTTAACTCCTGGGTTTTCACCCTCATAAAATCCCAGAATCTCCCGCACACGCGCACTTAATTGCATACTACCTGCTTTTCTTATAGCCCTATGACCGCAATTCTAAGATACTTTACAGGATAAAGGAAAGAACCAAAAACCTTAATTCTTCGTTAATAAAAACCTGTTTTCCCGATAATGTCCCACTCCCCTATTGCAGTTTTAGTCAAGAGACAATATAACTTAATTATAGTGTTTATTTGACAACTCGTCGCAATTTTTACAGTTTGTATCTTTCTGTTAACCTTTAGACAGAGAGTCGATTGTTTTATTGTTAACATATTAAGGATTTACAATGAGTACGCCTGAAAAAACCAAACCGGCGGATGAATTTACCGGTCTACGCGGTATTTTCTTCCCTATTTATAATTTTGAAATCAAAAAATTCCTACCGATGGGCATCATGATGATGTGCATCTTGTTCGTTTATAACATTGTGCGCGACACAAAAGATACCCTTGTGGTTAATGCTCCTGGTGGAGGTGCTGAGTGTCTTGGATTTTTGAAATTATACGGTGTAACCCCTTCTGCCATTCTGTTTATGGTCATTTTCGTTAAACTGGCAAACATGATGGAACGGGAAAAATTGTTTTATACAATTTTAGCTCCTTTCTTAATTTTCTTTGGGGCGTTTGCCTTTGTGATTTATCCCAATGTTGACCTTCTTCATATGAGCTTAGAGAGAATTCAGGAAATTCAAGCTTCTTATCCAAATTTGCACTGGTTTATTCCTGTCATCGGTAACTGGAGCTTTAGCGTTTTCTATATTTTATCAGAACTCTGGGGCAGTGTAATTTTATCGATGTTGTTTTGGCAGTTCGCTAACGAAATTACTAAAATTCATGAGGCGAAACGCTTCTATGGTCTTTTTGGTATGGTTGGAAACTTAGGATTGGTTATTGCTGGTCCAACCATTATGATGTGTGCCCGGTATGCAAAATCCTTCCCTGCAGATATTGATTCTTTTGGTATTAACCTTAAGTTCTTGATGGGATCTGTTATGGTTGCAGGCTGTATTATTGCCTTTATCTATCGTTGGATGAATAAAAATGTTCTTACAGATCCCCGTCTTTATCAACCTGGCGAAGGTTCTGGTAAGAAAAAGAAACCAAAACTTTCTATCGGTGAAAGCTTTAAATACATCATGAGTAACCCTTATCTTGGCTTAATTGCAATTTTGGTTCTTGCCTATGGTGTGGCTATCAACCTTGTTGAAGGTGTTTGGAAGGGACAAATCAAAATCGCATTCCCTGACAAGAACGACTATAACGCCTTTATGGGACAATTTACCACCTGGACGGGTGCCATCACCATTCTGTTGATGATTGTTGGAAATAATATCTTACGTCGCCTCAGCTGGCGCAGTGCAGCGATTATTACTCCCATTATGGTTCTGGCGACATCAGCAATTTTCTTCTTCGTTGTTTGGGAAGGAACCGCTCACGACCCTATGACACCTTTATTAGGAACTACGGTTGTTATGGTTGCTGTCATTGTTGGGCAAATTCAAAACGTTCTTTCCAAAGGAACCAAGTATTCCCTGTTTGACTCAACCAAACAAATGGCTTATATCCCCCTTGATGCGGAAGCTAAAGTTAAAGGCCAGGCCGCTGTAGAGGTTATTGGTGGACGTGCCGGTAAATCAGGTGGCGCCTTTATTCAATCAACGATGCTGGCCGTTATCGGAGGCAGTGTTTCTTTAGCAAGTTTGTCCTATATTTTGGGGCCAATTGTTTTAACAATTTGCGCAATCTGGGTTTTTGCGGTTTCGGCGGGGTGGAATATTCCGTCAAGCGGCGTGAGCATTTCGTTGACCTCACCCGGGAGCGCGGACTGAAGGCCGCGATACATGAGGACCTCGGGCGCGGCCTAAGCGCTATGCGCCGCGAAACTCAAGCCATCCTCCACGAACAGAAATTGGAAGAATGGCTCGCGGCGCTGCCCAAGCCGGTCGGGCTGATGGCGTGCAACGATATCCGCGGCCGACAGGTGCTCAATGCCTGCCGGAGTCGGCGGATTGCCGTACCTGAAGAAGTGGCCGTGATCGGGGTGGATAACGATGAAGTTCTCTGTGAGTTGGCCGATC
>JAJZHT010000004.1 GCA_021804455.1 Pseudomonadota bacterium
TGGGGAATCTCTTCAAGAGGCAAATGACATTATATCTGAAGATGACCTTGAGTTTTTGAAAAAATTTTTAGGATGGAAAGAAGTTGGAGAAGATTAGTTTTTTTATAAGTTTATTAGTGTTAAAGAATAATCGGCCTTCTGACCTTTAACCGCCGAAAATTCCGAAGTAGTATAGTTTGAGTTCTTGTATATCACAATTCAATACCATCAATCTTCGAATATATCGAAGTTGGTGGGTGACAAGCAATGGAGAATGAAAGTTACTCTTAGATGTGTGATTTATAGACATGGTTTCAATTTTCTATCTTGTGTTTTTTCTAACATCATTTGTATATCCATTATTTATTTAGAGAAAATCCGCTTAACAAATCTAATTTTTATAACCTAGTTTCTGCAACTTTTTCATAGCAAATTCTGAGACTTCTGCTACGTGATCATGAAGCAAAGATTCCAGAATTTCCTTCGTAATACATCTATTAGCAATAACTCCTGTCCGCACAGCTTCGCTTTCATCTTTAGATAATTTCCACAAAATTTTTTCACCAGCTGATCCCTTTCTGGCAACAGTAGACCTCACTTTCCAGTCAGGATCATCAGAAAGTATTAATAATATTTCTTGTTGAATTTTTTTATTATGAGCAACACATTCTTTCATTTCAGGATATTTTTTAATTATATCTAACCATACCTCTACATTTGCTTCTTCCCACGTAGCCATATCTTGTTCGACCATATCATCACTCGTTCTTAATCTAACAAATTCTTCTGCGTTTCTAATCATGTTTTACCTATTTTATAATAGAAAAATCTTTCCAGTTAAGAATTTTACTTGCATCGCTCTTGTGTTTATTTTTTAAGTATTTTCCTGTTGAATCAGCGTCAGCTTTCCACAACATTTTTCCCCCATCTTTTTCATAAACTTTCCATATTGAACCTCCGTGATGGTCTAAATCTTTTGACCACCATAATCTAGTGTTGGGGTCTCTATAAAATTTCCCATATTTAGTGTGTTTAATAATTTTGTCTGCGCCTTCTACGCCCCAAATTTTCTTAGTATGTTCTTTAAATTGGTTCGTAACCACATTTGAGTTATCCTCATTCACCCGAGTCATCCTCTCAGCGTGAGACTGCCGTTTATCAACCTTCTTTACAAATGATGAGTCTTTCATTTGGCTTCGAGGAAAACCGCTGTTTGTAACAGCACGACTGCTAGTTAGGTTTGAGCTGAGATTATTTCCTCCCGCATGACCAACGCCGCTATATCCACCCCGAGGAATGCTACTGCCCCTATTCTCACTCATTCTAACGAAGAAGGAAGGCATACCATGGGTGCCTGTTGCCCTATTGACATCATACAGCCTAACAAGGTTCTGGTTAGCTGGTTGGGCTATGTCCCCTTCACCAAAATCTGCACGAGCCACACTTATGCAAACCAACAGAAAACTAAAAAGTAACTTGATCATTCAATCATCCAACTAACAATAATTCTTGTCACTACAGAATTGCATTCTTATCTGAGACCAATAACTTTATTGAATAATGGCAGCTTTTCTAAGAAAACCTCCACATGCACTTTGCCATCAACTCTATTTACAGTCGTGCGGCTGATGATCTCAGCATCTTGTGGTCTCTTGCCGGCAATATAAACCTCAAAAATTCCCTCCTTATTATTAATTTCAGAGCCAAGGGTTAAATGCTCTAATCCTTTATTCGGTCTAGAATAGCCTCGCAAGATATGCTTCGTTGCATCACGCGCGATAACTTCCATTTCTTTCAAAGTTAAGAGTTTCCTAGTCATTACCATGGTACACATCCATAAACCAAACCTAACAAACATAATAATTTTCTCATTTTCTGATGGAACCTTCATTTTAGATTGGATAATTAGAGTAGTATGGCATCTCGAGTATTTCTGGATCTATTTTTAATTCTGACAGTTTTGCAAACAAGCTCTCTTCTCCTTGAATAAAAAAATCTTGTTTGTTTTTAAGGTCAGACTCACAAACCCACACGTCTTGATCTATTAATTTCTTTTCAGCTTCAAATAGACGAATTAGGTAGAATGGTTTTGCTGGATCAGCAATTTTCACTTTTCTATTTTTAAGGAATTTTATGGTGCTATCTCTAGACAAATCTAATGGCCCCACTCCAACCCACGCATAAAGCTCTGGAGAGCTTGATGGAATCTCAGCGGCAACATCATTTCCTCTACGAAAAGTATTTAATAGCTTAATCTTATCCATTTTTTTTGATTCCTTAATCTGGAAAATAAATGCGAATTACATATTTTTCAAAGTCGTGAATTTGTAAGTGAGAAGACTCATGAGGATAAGCATTTTTACCAATATCCCAGTGATACGTCCCACCTTTCTTTCCAAGTAAATTTTTTGCTTCGGTAGGCCTCATACCAGTCGTGTTTTTTAACCCTTGCCCACTAAACTTACCAAGAAGAAGCTCTTCGGCTTCCATACGACTGGCCACCCTAACTTCAGTTTGTCCCATTTCTAAGCTTTTTACGGCATCTCTAACAGATTTACTGGACCAAGGGATTTCTTTTGTAGAATCTACATCCCTCATCATCATTCGTTCATCTTGAGCTTGTTGCTTATCAATTCTCTTGATGAAGTGGCTTTTTGAGGGACCTGTAGAAACACCACTTCTGTTCACTGAACTCCTTGCTACTGAGCTTTCAGCGTTACCAGCACTGAATCCACCCCGAGGAATGTTACTGCCCCTATTTTCACTCATTCTAACGAAGAAGGAAGGCATACCATGGGTGCCTGTTGCCCTATTGACATCGAACAACCGCACTAAGTTTTGGTTTGCGGTTTGGGTGATAGGAGAGGTTCGGGAATCTTTCATGGGCAAGGCATGACTTAGGGTGTTTTTAGAGTTACTGTTAGCCGCCACTCTGGCGAAAAGATTTTCTGTTGCTGGTGCTTTTGCAAAGAAGTGTTTCGCTAAGGATTGACCAGAGCCAAAGACCAGGGGAGCTGTTAATAAGAGGCCATCAACCATCAGGGAGGGGGAGCCTGTTGTATAGCCCAATCCACCGAGACCAACACCTGTTAAGGCTGCTGCTGAAAACACATTCCTAGCGCCATAGAGGGCGCTTAATCCTTTGATGGGAGCAAAGGCGCCCGTTAAGGCGGAGGCTCCAATATTGAGAACATCGTGTCTGTTTTGCACTCGGAAATCATGGGCCGTTAACCCACCAAGGGCGCCTCCCGTTATTCCTAGACTGAGAGCACCGCTCAGTGAAGAAACGGCTAAGGCTCCTCCTGTTAAAAGGGCAGCCGTTGTCAACCCAGCGGCTTGATAGGGATGCTCAATCACATAATGTGCCGCATCCGTCATTACCCTGGTACGGAAGAGTTGATTTTGCCTGAGAGCAATACGATCTTCATAGGTTTGACGAGCGTCAATGAGTTCTGCTGCTGCCCTGCGTCGAGCCAAGAACCCTTGATCTTTTACAGCCTCATAATTAGTTTCTGCGTTTTCTAAACGTACTTTGTTTTTGAAGGTAGTGGGTGAAGAAGATCGAGCTTTCGAACTTGCAAAAGTGACGAAGTTCTGAGCTTCGGCAATACCCTGGGTGGTTTGATCCCAAGAGCTCAGCGTGAATCCCGGATCAGCCTCTTCTCGTGTTCGTGTTCTGCCCCTTCTTGGGTTAGGATCAGGCTCTCTCTCTGAATTGCCCTTCTGTGATGCTCTAGATGGTCTGACTGGGGTTGATTTTGAATCATCTTGATCGTCTGGGTTTGTGATTGCAAACCATTCGTTTAAAACACGGCTATTGTGACCATAGTCAACAAGAAGAGGTTTGGGTTTGAAGAGTTCCTCGACATTGTGCTGGAAGCTGTTGACAGCATTGTAAGAATCCCTGACAGCAAACACGGCTTCCAGCATCTGCCCCCCTCGATCAACTTCATGGCTGTTGGTATTCACTTCAGCAACATCGGTATGATGGTGTTTCTGAGCTTTAATACCCTCTCCCACGGTGACTCGTCCTATGGTGTCAAGATCTTCGATCTCAATCGGCGCTCCCCGTGCTTCCATGAACAGAGGGGTGGTGCCGCTTTGATACGAATGCCGCTCCTCTCCCCCAAAACCAACACTCAAGGCATTGGCTATCATCCAAGGATCAGGAACACCCCCGGCATATAACGTCAGGGCAATCTCTAGCCCATTAAATCCCCAACTGCTGTGACCAGATTCTTGGTGACTTTCATTTTTAAACGAAGAGGCCTTGATGGTCGATTGACCAAGGGAGATACGGTTGGCGGTTGGAAGGGGAATGATGGGAAGGTTAGAACCCACTTTTACAGGAATCAGGTACGGAATATTAAGAGTACGATCCCCTAGCTGGACGCGTCTTATTCGCTGCGTAAAATCTTGAGTTGTTGTGGTTGGAACTGTTACGATGCCGACCCCATCCCCTTGATAGACATCCATTCTTAAATCAGGGCGACCGGATATTTGAACAAAAGCTGGAAGGCTTCCTGTCGAAGAAGAACTTTGTTTTGACCAACTTTCACTGTGTCCCACGGAGACAGTGAGGGGATTCCACGTATCGGTTGTTTGACTGGACCGAGCTTCCATAATTCTTTCAAACAGAGGAGCTCTGACATCAAATAACCGAACGTTTCCTGTTGGAGAGTCCATGGTCATGCCAGCTAACACACCGCTTATTTGAGACACGTCGTTAAAGTGAGTCCTGCCCAGTTTGAAGAAAGGAGCGGCCTCAGTCATTTCAAACAGGCGCATATGGTGTTCGCTGGTGGTTGAACTAAAGTTCGTAAACTGACTGAGAATCTGGTGGGCTAACCCGGCACCATTACCGCTTTTTAAATTGTTTAAAAACCTTAGAGCTTGATTGGCGTGTCCCAAGACTTGTGTTGCTTCCTTGAGTATGTCGATGGGATGAGAGCGGGACGTGAACCGTGGCAAGGAGACCTTTGTGGGTTGGAAGGAGCTCATATTGTCAACGCTACTTGTACTTGTCTGCTCCACAGTTTGTTGGATCGCTTTGTACACTTGGTCTCGGACCCAGGTTGAAGCTTTGGCAGAAAAGTGGATAGGACCTTCCCAAGTTGTGGTGCTTCCTCGGTCTGCACGATTCTTTCTCTCGATATAATGACCCACATCGAAGAGAACGGGCGTTGCATACTGCGCGTTCATTGTTTGGCTATGATGAGCCGACCCACTGCCTGAGAACAGGTCTCCCTCTTTACTCAAACTGGCCATGTTATACGCTGAATAATGGCTCATGGCAGCCCGGCGGATAACCTCTTGGGCATCTTCAAGATGATAATCTCGAATCCGACGGTCATAGCCTGTTTCCTCCAGTCTGAAGCAATTGGTAACCTCAGCGGTAGCGCTGATACTTCCCCCTACGCCTCGAACATGGGACCAACCTTCATAGAAATTATTGTTATAGCCCTTACCCCATGTTTGATGATGCTGGTTGAAAGTGTCGGATAAGGTCACGGTTGTTTGCTGGATAGTTCCGTCTGGGGCTATTCTCATAACCAACCCTTTGGGAACATTCAGGGTCGACGCTTGGGAGATAATGGATTGTCCTCTGCCAGCTTGAAACAAAAGGGTTGGCAATTCGGTTCCATCGTCTAAGGCTTGTCTTCCCCCAAATAGGTTCCAAATGTTTCCTTCCGCCCTTTGTGCCTGGTGCTGGCTCGTGGTTTGGTAGGTATAGTCACCGCCACAGCCAGAGCGATTGATATGAGTCACATTCGTCAACACATCAGCGTGTTCAAAAATATTTCCACGTTCACTGATGACCCGCGCTCTGCCCCCTGTGGCATGAATATTGCGTAAATTCATATCAAACAGAGACTGCAAGAGGATGGTATTGGAAAGACCTGAGCGGAGATCCGCTTGAGCTAAATCCAAGGTGGAATGACTGACGATTGTCAAGGACCCATCACTATGATGAACCACGCGTTGTTCGGTCTCCTCATCGACATGGTAACTACCATCAGGCGCGTAGTAGGCTTTTTTTCCTCGGTTACCTTGGCCTCTATAAGTCCCTACGTTAAAATACTGGTAAGCTCGGCCTCCGTCTCGGGGTGTTCCCAAAGATATAAAGGAGGCCGGATCATGGATGGTTTGGCGTTGTTTTTCAAGGTAAGTCTCTGGAAGAGACCACTTTCCCCAAGACCCTAAATCAAATTCTTTATAAGAGGTAACGGGCACCATCCTATCAATAAAGCGGCTACTGGTATCACAAAGACCGGCAATCGACACATGCATCTGGGGTGCCGAAAAGATGCCTCCACCAAAGTATCCATTGCCAGAAGATCGCATGCTAAGGATGCCGGATCGGGTTCTGGCTCCTTGAGCATTTAGATCACCCCCCATGGCTTCAAGACTTAACAGCTGATCGGCCGTATTGAGGCTGATTCCTTGCATACTGAAGTCACCATTGATGGAGCCTAAGAACAATCCACCGGTTGCTGTTTGATCGGTCTTAATGGCTAAAGATCGGGCTTTAAGACTCACTTGGCGATCCGTAGTATGAGATTTGTCAATGATCAGGTCTTGTTCCTCGGCACTCACATGGATGGTTTTTGTTTGAACCTTTGTTTTTCCAAATGCTAAATCAATCCCATCTCGAAACGCAGGCGCTTTCAAAGAGACAGTCCCTAAACCATCCATCGATCCAAGGTAATGAACGCCCCGCATGTCGGCTTCGAAAAACCCATTAATTGTCATGTGACTTTGATTGACGAACCACGATTCCACATGGGCCCAGGAAGGACCGGAGAGGATCAGCGGTTTTTGAATCAAAAAGGTTGATACAGAAGCCTGGAGGGACCCAATCTCTTGAGGACCGGCTGTGGATCCGGGCGTTTGCAAAACGCTGAGAGAGGGAGCGTCAAGGAAAATGGCATGGGCTTTGAGCTCATCGAGAAAGCGAACAGGTCCTGCCACTTTAGCAATCAGCGATGTGTTGAGGGTTCCCGAAAGGTCAAGGCTGTTGGAAAAAACCAAGGTGAGGGGGCTTTTCAGAAAAAGATCCATGGTTAAAGAGCCTGTGACATGCGCTTCAACACTTTTGGATGCCTCAATACGCCCCCTCAGATTGGCACTTGGGGCGCATACTTTTACGGACCCGAGCCCGACAGTACCACTACGGGTAATGCCATCGTGCCCGACATGTTTTGCCTTTAAGAGAATATCGGAGAAAGACGTATTGATGTCACCCGCTTGAAAGAGGGTTCCTTTGGAAGAGGAGAACAAGATACCATAGTCTGATTCTCCTTGTTCATCAGAAATAATGTATTTTTGTTCTTTTTCCAGCTCCTTGCTCTTTTTTTGATACACGATTGTTTGCGCCTCATCCAGGCCAGTCAAGTCGCCAAAATAGGCGTTGAAAGGGAAGGGGAAGTTACAGACGCGCAAGCGGGCTCTATTATCCAGGTCATCAGCACTTTTAAACTCTATATAGCGAAGCGCTTCAAAAAGGGTGGAAGGGTTTGGGGCTTCAATACTGTGACGAGCGTTTCCGATGAAACGATTGCCCCTAAAGTGAAACTTGGGCCCAAAAGTCATTACGGAGGTTAGAACCCGCATGACCCCTGCACTATAGACCTTGCCGTTATGAAGATAGGAAGTTCCTTCAACCTTATGAGAATTGAGAGAAAATGTTCGGGAAGTTTCTGTGTGCTCGAAAAGACCTCCATACATGATTCTTTCGACAAGATCGCCTCGGGTGCGAATAAAGCCTTTATTCTTGAGGGTTCCTTCTAGAAAGACAGATTCACGACCACAGAGATCGCCTTGTACTCCATTCTCAATATGAGCTCTGATTTGGATTTGAGGGAGAAGTAAAGCTTCATTGTTTGCAAATTCCCCAGCAAAAATGGAGAGCGTGCCGTTTCCCTTGAGTCCTTTTGTTTGGACACGTCCTCTGGCTTCTAAAAGGACTTGTTTACCAAGATTATTTTGTAGGGTGAGGGTGATAGGTTCTCGATCATCAGCTTTTTCTTTACGCTCTTCTTTAAGACCTTGGATTCCTTTGGCCCATAAAATAACGGGGCCATGAATCTTCATTTCTTTTAAAAAATTAATCGACGCGGCATGCACCGTTAACGGGTTCACCAATTTTTCAGCTTCTAGGAACATAGGCCCGACGCTGGTTACAAAAAGAGTGGGCAAGGGAGAATCTTGACTCACAAGGGCGAGAGTGTATTCTTCCAAGATTTGAAGAGCCAAGCCATCTGTTGTTTTCTGTAAAGAAGCAACCTTGCTTTTGTCACTCGACTTAAAAAGGATCAAGAGGCTATCAAGTTTTTCCAGATCAGGACTTAAACTTAATCGGAGTTTCGTTTCAGGTACATCTACGAGCTGACAGTAGATCTTTTCTGTTTTATAGGCTTTGCCGTGAGCCTTTTCCTTTGAGCGAGATAAGGGCACTTTGATGGACATTGCCTCCGCTCTTTCCAGACTGACCAAGTCAGCGGCAATGACAAAGGGTTGTTGAAAGAAGATAGCATAGCAAAGAGTATAGACCAGCCATCGCTTGGCCATTAGGCGCTCAAAAAAAGAGTGCCCTTTTGACACAGTTTTGGTCATGGCTCTCTCCTAATCTTTCGACCTGTAGGTTCGGCAATGGTCTTTATACTCTTGGTCTAACTGTGCAGTTCGTTCTCTTTGAAAAGTGTGTTTAAAGGGACAATAAGGGGAAGCTCTTTCAAAGGTTTCAAAGCAATGTCCTTTGAGAAGTTCAGCTGCAAATTCCTCGGTATGTCCTCCTTCGAAATTGCTCATGGCTCTTTTCATATCTTCTTCTGTGATTTTGACATTGGTCAGCGTCAAGCGATTTAAGGGGTAGGCGTTCAAAAGACTCCATTGCGTAGAGGTTAGCGTCAAAAGAGGTTCATCCCTTCCTCCGATTTCTAGAACCCTTAGCTTTCTTGGAAGAAGGAAGGTTGGGTATGATTTGCTGATAACCTTAGAGAACTTTTCAAAAAAAATTTCAAAAGCGACTCTTTCTGATGAGTCATCATCAGATGCAGAAGATGAGAAAAAACGGGAGTTCCTTTCGTCTGGTAACAACGGATGTGACAACTCTAAGGTCATAAACTGAGAATAGAAAAGGTCTTGAGATTTGTATAAAGTTTGTAATAACTGTTCTTGTGCGAGAGATTCTGTGCTTTTTACTTTTGTGATCTTCAATTGATAAAAGGGAGGCATTTTGGCAAGTTCATAGGTCTGAGAAACAGGGAACCATTGTGCATAAGCCCTTTGTTGGAGAAGGCCTGTTTTCAGAAAGCTTGAAGAGCCAATAATATTCGCATCTACAACCAGCCCCACTTTTTGGGTAAACTTTAAAACAACTAGGTCTTGATTTCCGGCTGTCTCTCTTTTTTGTAAGGTTACTTCTTTTGTTTGGGTTAAAAAGAATTCTGGTTTCCCTCGCGCTGTTTCCACATATAGGTACGGTGCTTGAAGCGTGTCTTCTTTCAAGATTTTATACAGTCCGGACGTGAAGGTGAAAGGCTTTTTGGAGGGTTTAAAAGGTCTTAACAGTTTGGCCTTCACACCAACCAGAGGTTCACGATGGATTCCTTCCATTATAAAGGGCTTGAGTTTTGCAACGTGTGCGAGTTCTGGAATTTGAGGAATTACGGGGAGCTTGACGTCATTTTCTGTGAGCCACTCCTCTTCTATCCGCATGGTTCCGTTCTCAACCCAGTAATCGGTGAGTTTGACTAATCGTCTGCTAAGAAATTGATAGGGAATCTCTTCTAAAAGATAGGACTGAGGAGGGATTTTTGCTGCTGTTGGGTAGGTCAATTCGATAAACACACTGACGTTGGGCTGAGGTAAGTTATCCTCGTGAAAGATCCTGAAAGCGCTCGGCGTATAACCTCGAGAAAGGGAAGGAATCTCGTGGTAGCCATCTAGAATCACAGTTCCCTTACTGTAGGCGAGCTGAACGGCAAAAAGGGGATGGCAAGAGGTTTCTCTGTACCACTGAATCAATGAGTCCAAATTATAATCACCCGCTAAGAAAGGCTTGGGGTGATCGTCTCGAAGTTGAAGAGCAAAGGTTCTTTGAAGGGATCCTTCCTCATCTGTAACCAAAGATCCATCGAGAGTTTCTTCCGAGTTGGTTTTTTTATTGAAGACTTTGGCCTTCAGTATTTCTGGATGAGAAGGGTCTCCCCTCAATTTTAGAAGGGTATAGGTCTTGTTAAACCGAACGAGGTCACCCTTGACTGAGTTAATGTCCTTCTCTTCTCCATCCTCTAAATTTATCTCGAATGGCTTTGACTTGGCTGTTGGTTGACCGTCATAATCCGTTTCATCATCAGAAGCAAGGCTGATTGGGATCGATGCATTCAGAGAAAAAATCATCACGACAAGAGAAAGAGCGTTCGAAAGGACCGACTTTAAGAATACGCTGTTATGATGGATAATCATGCTTAAAATACCCTTCTTGAGTGTTGATTATAGAAACCTGATAACCATTTTTTCTTGTATCTCCAGACAAGATGGAGGAGATAGCTTCAAGAGACGCCAATAGCTCATTTTCGTCTTGATATTTGCTGATTAGCAAAGGTCCTGCGTGCAAGATTCTAGGCGCCTGATAAAAGGAAGAAGGAAACAACGAAACTCTCCCCAAGTTGACTTTGCGGTTGGACTTTAGGATCATAGTACCATCTGCTTTTCTCAAAATGATCAATCCATTCTGCAAGGTCACCTCGAGGGGTTTATGGTGAATCCTTGAGGCTTCGGCATCTTGCAGACAAATTTTTGTTATATAATCTTGAAGACATCCCTCACTGTAACAAACTAAGGGAATGGTGTTGGAAGAGGTGGTTGATAGTGGATCCATGATATCTTCAAAGACAACCTTGAGTCGATTGGCCAAGTCTTTGGTAAACGTTTTGGCAAAAGATTGAGCTTCGGCAACAGGTCCTCCTGTGTTTGTTAGCCTCAGAATGGGAAGACAATCATTTTTATAAAGCTTATCTATGGACTTGATCAAGGTTTTCTCAGAAAGACGTTGTCCTGCTTTAATGAGGATCCTCGTTGCGACCAGGGCTGTCTGAGCAATCAGCAAATGAGCTTTTTCTTGCTCCGTAACTGTTTTGAGTCCGTTGTAGTGACGTATCGCCATCAAATCAAAATCGTCGGTGCCACCAAGGCTTTCATGGATAAAAGCTGCAAAGGATAAGGCCTTGAGAAGGATGGTTTTTTCTCTTTCATCAGCATGTTTTCCGCTAAAGCCGTTAGGACCGCCTGTGGCCAAAAGATAACCAATGGCTGACTTTTTATAATTCAACCTGCTTTGATAGCTGTAACTGTCTGGTGTGTCTGTGTGTTCATGGGTTGACAAGTACTGCAAATATCCAACGAGATTGGAGGCTCGGCTTTTTCGGTAGTCATCCCAATCAATAGAAAAGGCAGAAGACGAGTTAATCCCAAAGGACATCACCGTCAGGAAGATCCAACAAAAGAAAATGAGGACTCTTGACTGTCCTTTGAAAAAACAAACCACATTCTTTCTCTTTCTAGAGATTCAGGTGCACCTTGTTATTTCCGAAGCTTTAACCACAAGAAAATTTTATAGTTGCATTCTTGGAAACTATGTTTGAAATTGTATAGTGGGATTTGTTAAAAGAGATAGTTTAATCTCACTATTCTTTCCTGGCGACAGGTATCCAGAAAAATCGTAGAATAATTCATTTTTTAGGTTACAAGTGTCTTACTCATCAAAAAAGAGAATTACGAGAATGACATTAATCCATGAGGAGGACGGTAGACGTCAATCAATTCTTTTTCATCAAGCCAATCGATCACCAGACTCACCATTTCCAAAAGATCTTCATTGGCTCTGGCTTGCCTTTGAAGGATTTGGTTGTGGTTTGTCAGACCAAAGTCATCCGCTCCCAAACCGTCTTTAAGGCTGACTTCGCCATATTTGAATGAATGGAAGGCCTTGATTGGAAAGACCGTTGAATGATAAGAGCGGTATTTTCGAATCACAGACGGTAGGTTATCTATGACCATATCTATAAGTCCTTCTTTGATTGCCTGTAGGGTGAGATATTCCTTTTTAAACTTGTCTTGCTTTTTGGCTTCTTCAACTGGTATTCCACCATTTTCAGCCCGGTAAATCTCCAAATTGGCCCAAACATACTTTCGATACAGTTGTTGAACAGCGCTTGTAAGTTCTATCCCTGCCATACCAGCAAAGACCTTTTCCAAAATACAGGAGATATCATCCACCAACATGGTTTTGGATTCGAACCATTCATGAGCGGAGCGGAGTTTCCCTGGAAGACAAGGGGCATTATCAGGAGGGGTTGCGTCCGCATAAAATTCTGCGAGACAATCCTTTTGTTTGGCATAGAAATAAGCCTCAATAAAATCATAACAAGCACTAAGCCATGTCCTCTTGGTTAGAAGGGCATGCCGTCTTTCATCAGAAGTCCTTTTCCCTTCTTTGACAACACTACCATACCCAAATCCATGAATTTCATGAATATGTGTTGGATCGATCAAGGCTTTTTCCATTTCGTGAAGCATGGTTCTAAGGTTGTTTCTTCTGGTCTCAGTAAAGGGATATTTTTTAGATTCCTTCCAAATCGCTCTGGTAAATTTTCCAGGCTCTTTTAAAGCCTCAAAGGCAGGCTGCCCATAAGGCAATAACTTTTCATAAACAAAAACTTCTTCAAGACCTAGAATCTCTATATCTCTTAAGTGGTGCTGAGCTAACTCTTCGACTGTTAGTTTGGGGGTGTTCTCATAGACCGGGAGACGCCCCATGATCACATCCTCTAAGGGTTGGATGGGTTGAAGGGAAAGGAATGTCTTATAAACATAGTCTCGATACTCGTCAACTTCTTGGATGGTTTCTCTATCAAATCCTTTTCTTCTGAAAAGAGCGTTGATTTCTTCATCGGTTTGACCAAGGTCCCTGCCTAAAGATGCATTAAGGGAAATCCTTAATAAAATGGCATTATGGCGCCGAGTTGTTTTGTTCAGAGCTTTTAGATCCAAGAGGTTGTACTCCTCTAAAAGAGCATCCATCATGATTTCTGAGAAATTGGGTTCATGGCTTAAGCCGAGCTCCAATGTTTTTTTGCGTCCAATGTTTTGTGCGGCCTGAATGAGAACCTGCTGTTCTTCTTTTGTGGCTTTTCTATTTTCATCAATTGCGATAATTTGACCACTAATGAGCTGAGACATGTCATGGTAAGCTTTATCCAACAAAGCCATAGGATTGACGGATTTCTTTGGAACCAAAGTTGATCCAATACCTTCTGGGTCTGCCAAAGGCAATGTATGTCCAAAAGAATTTAAAAAACCAACCATTTTAATAGCGGCATGGGATTGAGAAATCCAGTCTTTCAAGAGAGGCAGTTGACGATAAGGTTCCCTCTCTAAAGCTGAAAGAACTTCTTGAAAAGCCTTTTGCGAAAGAGGAGATTTAGGATCAAATCCAAAAAAATCTTGTTTTGGGTTTTGACTAGCCAAAGCAACGGCGTACGTTGCAAAAACCTTTCCTGGGCCCGTGATGCCTCTGCTCTTTAAATCTTCTTCGATAGATTTGAAATCATTTTTTTTGATCTCTTGTGTAACGCTAATGGATTGAGACTGCGTGCCTTTTTTTATAGTTTGAGATTTCTCGTCGGTGGGTGAGGATTTTCCAGAATTCCTTTGATAAGTCCTTGGTTGAGAAGTTAAAGAATCACCAGGGGGGGAAGAATGGTGGGCTGATGATCGAGAACCCATTGTTGTCGCACGATGTCTGGCTGCAAATTCTGCAGGGGTTGTCGCTCCTCTGAAAGCTGCCTCAAGAAATCTTTCAAAAGCATCAAGCTCACGCTGTTCTAAAAGGGATGGGGGAGAATAGAAAGAAACATGGTTCTGGAAAGAATTCTCAACAACGATCGGTTCCCTTTCGGAAATATCCCGAGACGGTCTTGTTCTGTAAGGTTGAAGATTAATAACCTCTGTATAGACAGCTGGTGAATAGGAAAAACTGGACTGTTCGAAAGCATAAGGCTGAGAATTCATGGCTCTCCTATCCTCAGTAAATCCCCTATCACCCTCCACTGAGTGCGACTCTCTGAAAACATTTTCATCTGACCTAACGTCAGGGTCCTGAGAAACCCTCTCTAAGACTGTTGGGGAAGAATAGACAGGGATAGGGATCGGCGGAGCGGACCTCGATATTCTTGTCATAGAACTAAAATCCCTGACGGTAGAAGGTTGTTCTAAAACAAGGGGATATCCTGGTGTTGTTGATCTACTTTGCGTCTGTGAAATATCTGCTTCTTCCAAAGAAAAGACCGTGTCAAGATGTGTAAAACCCAATAAATTGATTCCTAAAAAGAGGAAACTGAGCTTTTTGATTTTCATAACAGGCTCCTTATGGATGTTCATCTGCCTTTTCAAGGCAATCTAAATTAGCACAGATGCCTGTTAAGAATATAGACCTCAATACCTTTTAATTTTTAATGCTATTTCTTCTGAAGCTAAAATTTATAAGCTATTCCTAATTTTAGAGTATGGGCCGAATATCGAACGGCGGATGGGCAATGGTACTCATTTGAATAGGCCTCTTTTATCAAAGGAGGGGATTGGATTTTTGCTCCAACAGTATATCCATACTCGATACGGGTTAAGAGGTTTCCAAAAGCTCTCTCATATCCAAAACCTGGAACAAAAACAATCTGTTTTTTTCTCACCACACTAAGGGGATCTTGATGCCCAACAGGGCTTCCATCCTGTATACCTTTCCATACAGACAAGAGTTTGTCCTCACTGTACTCGATACCCAATTTGAAATAGACGAGATTCACATCAGCAATAACAATCCCTATGCGAGGGGTAAAACCAAAAACAACTCCACGCTCGTATTTCGTATAAAGCCTCCCATGGTATCCTGTTCCTGATCTTGAAACACCATTCGCTTTAACTTCTAAGTTGTTATTCGTATTCCCTTTGTTAGCCGTATCATAAGAAACGTTGAATTCTCCCCCCCAATAAAAGCTCTTTAGAATTTGGCCATAGCCAAAATAAAGCCCATAATTTAAGCCATAAGCTTTATTTGTTTTATGGAGAGCGTTTTGCTCGAACCGCACGCGTCCCCCTCCACGGGAGGCCGGTCTCTGTTCTTCAATGTCTAAAGCCTGAAACGTTGTTTTATCATGGCGTTGTGTGGATCCTAAGTGTCCTCCGACGTAGAATCCATTAAAACTGTGGGAAGAAGCCTGTGGGGTTTGTAGAGCGGCTAAAACCAGGCCACCTACAAGAAAACGTTTTTTCATGGTAAAAATTCCTGAATGAATGTTGAGTTTTTCTTTTCTATAAGGTTTGGATAAAAGCGCTCTGCCTGACAGCCCTCCCTACTCCTGATTCAAAGCGTCTTTTAGTTCTTTGCTTCCTTTAAAGGTGGCGCGATTGCTGGCAGGCACCTTGATTGTTTCTCCCGTTTGTGGATTTCTTCCGTCTCGTTCGGCCCGCTTTTGCACCGAAAAAGTTCCCAAACCAATGAGCCGTACATCGTTACCTGACTTCAGGGAAGAACGGATCCAAGATAGGATTTCATCGAGGGTTTTTCCGGCTTTTTCTTGGGTCATGTCAACCGCTTGCGCTAAATGGGCAACAAGATCTTTTTTACCAAGGATCATCATTGTTATCTTTATTATGAAATGAGTTTATGCCTTCAAAATAAGAAAGCTCCAGAAAAAGTCAACTCCTTTAGCAAAGATAGAGAGATACAACGCATGGATTTTCTATGTCACAAACCCTTAGAAACACACACAATAGGGACGGAAAGAGTAATTTTGGGATATGACCATCAAGGGAACGAAAAGTTACGCTAAGAATGAGTGCATTCCTCAATGAATCCTTGAAACCTCTTTAAGGATCTAAGATCTCCTATTTTAGACTTGCACTCATCCTAAGAGCCCGTTTCTGTTCTCTTGATGGTCCTTCCTTTAAATTTTTAGAAAGTCTAAAAGGCTCACAAAATAAAGTTTTCTGAGTCTTTGTTGATTCCTTAGGATCCTCCGCATCAGGGAGTACGGGGAGCTTACGACAGAAAGGTGACTTTATTGAACGGCCAATTCTTCTTCACGGGTTTTGAAATAACAAAGGAACGTGGCGACGAGCAGCGGCAATAAGTTCGGTAAAATAAAACTCCATTTTTTGATAAGACGCTTCGCCAAAGGAAGGATGTAAATTCAAGAGCCGCAACCCAAACCCAACAAAACATTGGAGACAATTTCAGGATGAAAGGACGGCCTTAAAAGATGAGAGGTGACGGTATGAAGACGAATATTGATGATTTCGATGTGTTTTATGAAATCAGGGGGTAACAAAGAAGGATGAGAATCCTCGGTTAAAAAGGTCGTTTTTAAATGGTCGATGGTTTCACCTAAGATTTTCATATCGGGGGTTGGCGTGGGATCGGGTAAACGATTAACCGTTTCTTTTCTAAAGTGCAAGAAACGACATTGCACGAGACAAAAGGATGGAAAAAACCAAGAAGTGTTTTTATGATGCAACTATTAAGAATAAAAAAAACGGTTTTGGACGTGTTTAAAGCCAAACGTAAAAAGAGCGTCAAAAGAAAAAACTCTCGGTTCACCAAAGAGCAACAACTGACTTTCATCAAAGAGTGCCAAACCAGTCCCTTAACGGTGAGGGAATATGCCAAGTCGAAGAAGATTGCTGAATCAACGTTATACCTCTGGGCTGAGTTGAGCGGTATTTCTTTAAAGCAGAAGAGAAAGAAGGCTCTAATAAAACATCTGGAAGACTCTCAACCTTCTCTACCCTTGGAACGGTTAGAGGCTCAGGAAAATGGGGCTGGGCCTGAAACACAAAAGCTTCCTAAAGTTGAGATAAGTTATATCGCTCAGGAGTTTTTAGGGGTTCTTAAGGACATAGCCAAAAGCCTTATCCGTCGGATTACGGGGAAGAACTCTTGAGGCGCTCGTTCTCTTAAGTGGTATTTTAGCAACCCCACAGCGACGACCCCTTATACAACCCTACCCTAAGAAGGACAGGAATCGAGACCCCCCTCCTGCCGCCCCCCCGGGGGGTTGTGAAAAAGAGAGGTAGGAAGGAAAGGTCTTTTTGGCGAGGGAGAAAATTTTGGGTTGAGGAGGTTTTTACAAGACCGTCAGAACTATTATCATCTGCTTTAATACTAAAAAGCCACAGAAAACAACCACCAAACAACCCTAAAATACATAATCCTACCACAGTCCTACTGTTGGAGAAAATAATACCCAACATCAGGCGTCAAAAATGATATGTCGATTAACGTTCACGCCAAAAATTGACTATTTTGCCTTGATCAGAAAAGACATAACGCAACTCACCAGAGGAGCCCGTAGAATAAATAGGTTTTTCTGTTTTAAATATTCCCCATCCTTCATGCCCTTGATCTAATTTAACAAACTCAAGACCAGCTATATTGGGTTTTAGTGTTTTAATATGTTGACCAATCCCATTAAATATTGAAATCTCATGCACATCTGTTTGATGAAATTGTTTACCAAATAAAAATGCAGAATATATTCTATTATTTTTTAATCCAGTTACTAAATAATTAGCAACAGCGGTTAGAGTTGGATGCTTATATCCTTTATTAAATCCAGTACTTAAAGCGACATGCTGTGGTTCAGTCACAGCTGCCCACGTTATGTGATTTGTATTGTCAGTATCCGCGCCATGATGACCTGCAACAAGAAGTATGGTTTTCAAAGATTCAGGATTAGAAATATCCTCCAGTATTTTGTCTGTAGTGTCTCCTGTAGCATCACCCATGATGAGGATATTATTTCCAGCGATGCTTAATCTAACAACAGCGCTATTAATATTCGTGTCTTTCTCACTTGCATCACCGGCCTCCTTAGCTCCTGCATTAGCACCAATTATTTCAAAAACACTTTTGGTTAGAGTCAGTTGGCGTTCTGTCAAGAATCCATCTCCTTTTACATGACTTCTAAAGGAATAATATTTACTACGATCTAAAACATATTGAGTATCGTTCAGATGGTTTTCTATATTTAAACCTGTTAAATCATGTGACAAAGATATGATCTTACTTCCAACATCAGGTATTTTTTTAACAAAATCCTTTAGAAATTCACGCGTTTCTGGGATACGAAAATAATTTTCAAAATGATCTCCAGCGTAAATACGACTTATACGATTCAGCAATAACTGATTAGACCCAAATACAGTTTTTAATAAATTAATATGATCTTTGTCCGAATGAGATACAACAACAGTTATAGTACCCTTAGAGAGAGGTATATCTTCATTTACCTCCGAAAATCCGAATTCTTCTAAAATGCGTTCTTCAGTATTATAGGGTTTATCTGACAAAGAACCTGCATCGATAATCATAAAATGGTTGTTTTCATGGTTACGAATAATCGTGCAACTGCCCTGCCCAACATTTTTAATTGAAACTGTAAAACTAACAGGATCAGTCATATCTGATAATTTAAAAAGAGAAGAATCAACAGCATAAGATTGTGTGATAAATGATAATCCTAGTATCAATCTGCAAGTAAAATTCTTCATTTAAACACCAAAATATCTGTCAATTTGTTCGAGACTTTTAACTTAAGATATTTTTTGTTATAGTTTTTTATGATGAAGGGATTTGAGAGGGGGATTGGGTGTTATGAAATGTAAGTTTTGTCAGGGGGACAAGACATTCAAGCATGGGATAGTGAGA
>JAJZHT010000108.1 GCA_021804455.1 Pseudomonadota bacterium
CATACAGCCGCGTGTCCTGCTTCGAAAGCTTTAAGGCAAAACGCGTCGAATGGTGTACCTCAAAAAAGTGGATGACTTGCTGGAGACCAGCTTCTAATTCATGGTTACCCACACCGTCTCGTTCTTGTAACCAAGCTAAGAAACATAATCCTGCGGCTTTTAAGGCCTCTCCCCTTTCATAAGGTAGAATCCCCAAGTCTATGGCTAATTCTCCAGCGGTAGCCGCTGTCACGAAGCGCTCGGCAACACGCTTGACTTGCCCCTCCGCTTCGTGCGGAACATACTGTTCAAAAAAGTCTTTTTGGATCTTTTCTCTTATAAGTTGTAGCGAATCGTGGGGAGGTGTCATTTTAGGCTGAACAAGCGCCTGCAAATACACTCGAATAGGGATACCGTAACACCGGCCCGTTGCTTGTTTCAGAGCTTGAGAGAAGGCATGGCCCGTGTCAAAGCCGTTCAACGTCTCAAAAATACCATACCCCTTTTCAACCTCCGCGGGAATATCCACCATACGTGTGAGAATTCCTGCCCGGATCTGTTGGCCCGCTTCCTGCGCTTTATCCGCTATCGATACTTCCCCCGTACTTAAAAAGAGTAAGTTCCAACGATAGTGCCGACGCAGACCCCCTTTGCCTTTTAAACGATTCTTGCCCGAACCGTTGGCCAACATATAAGCAATCTCATGGGCTTCGCGACCGTCAATTTGTCCGAGTTCATCCAAGCATAACAAAGCATGGTTGTGCGCTTCCGCCACCGCCTCCAAAGCGTTGCCCGTTGTTTTCCATTGTTGGACAAAGTCTGGACTGCCCCACACCGAGGCGGCTACGGCTAAGGCCGTACTTTTGCCCACAGAAGACGAGCCTAGGAAGTTAAAGCCGCCGCTTTCCTGACCCAGTAAAGGCAACAAGGGCGGGGCAAAAGCACAACTTAAGGCAAAAATCAAACGGCTGTTTCCTTGACACAGCAACGCTACCTGGTGTTGCCATTCTTCAAGGGTGTTCGATTGGGTAAATCCTACAAAGTTTTGTGGCTCTGTTTGGAGATAAAAGGCCTCCGTTTCAGGAATTGTTGTATCTGGCAAGACAAAATGATCCTTGTACCATCCTATGCGCGAGGTACACAAAGCTTTTTTTTGAAGAACCGTATTTTGCAGGCACTCCATGAATCGGGAGCGTATTTTTTTCTTAGGGCTGATCCTCAGGCCTAAAGACAATAACCAACTGCAGAGTTCAACGCCGTCTCCGCCTAACCACTCCATGGGGATGGCGATTTCATGAACATGGTCATTGAAATCCTTAAAGCGAATCAACCGCCCCCAGTTTTGGCTTTGGTCATCATGGGTATAGGCAATCATTTCCAACGGGGAACACACCCAGTCATCGTCATAATACAGCCCTTCTTTTCGGTGGGTAAAGCCTGGGGGCAGGATCGACGGGGGTTTCGAAGTCCTGACTTCGGCTAATTGCTTTTGAACCGCTTCCATGCCTTGAAGGCAATGTAAGTCATTAAAGTCCGTAGGCTTATGCTCCGCGTGCTCGTTGCTAAACACGGGAAAAACAACACCGCAGCCATACTGACGGGCCAGAGCTTCGGCTTTCTCACGACCCACGTTCGGTTTCCCCTCTTTCCACCGATCGTCATCCCCCGCGATAATAATCTCTCGGTCAGGGTAACGCTGTCTTAAATCTTGAATGACGTGTTCAAGGTTTCCTGCATCCAACGCCACCACCACCGGGTTTCCTGTCGCTTGATGAACACTGGCCCCCGTTGCGTATCCTTCAACCACATAAACAGGTTGTTCTTTTTGTATAGAGCCCAAAAGATGAAAACATCCCTTCTTTCTTCCCCCTTTTAAAAAGCGTTTGCTACCCTCGTCATAGATTTTCTGATAGGACCACAACTTACCGCGGACATCACGAAGAGGGATGGCTACAAAAGGTCGTTGGTCCGGATCCTGACCAAAACGAACGCCAAGGGCCTTGACTTGTTTACGATCCAAATAGGGAGAGGCGCCTTCTTCAGAAAAAGACCCCCAATCTTTTTGAGATTGGATCGCTGCTTCTTCCTGTTTGCGTTGAGTTTCTTCAGCCGCAACTCGTTGAGCTTCTTTTATCTGTCGATTTACTTGAGCTTTTTGTTTTGTTGAGAGAGAGTCCCTGTTAACAGACCACGTCCCCTTAATCCCTTGGCGCCAATCCCCATAGGCTCCGGCTGAGCCATAAAAGACATACCAGCCATCCTTATCCCCTTTTCGACCCGGAGCAAACCGATGAATCTCGTCATCAGCCATAACCTCTCCCCAATAATCCACCCCAGACGAACGCATCGCTTCTCGAAAAGCTTGCTCATTATCCCATTGACTCGCTACAGAGTTTGGATTAATGTTACCTGGTATTTGAGTATTATCTTTAGGCCCGCCATTTCCTCTGGTGGGCTTTTTTTCCTGGTTAATGTAAGACATGGGTTTCCTCCTTGAGAGTGGTGATGATTCTTTGGATAATTTCCTCTATCACTTCATGCAAACGTTTAGGGTTACAACCTTGTGAAGACGAAGTCTTTTTTTGACGGTGTTTCTTAACGCCATGAACGTTCTTCTTAGTGTGATTGTTCCTCATGATGACCTCCTTGATCGGAAGTGCTGGTTCGTATCCGGGCGTTGAGCCATTGTTGAACGTTTCCCCAACGATACCGTACCGCTCGTGCACTGATACGAATAAAGGGGGGTGTATCGCCTGTTAAACGGCGGGCTTCCCAAAATCGGGAGGTTAATCCTGTTAACACCTCCAATTCTTTTGTCGAAACCAATTGGTCAGGATGGGGACTTAGTAAAGATGTCATTTTTCTGAACTCCTTTAATTTTTTAAATGTTAAAATCATCATAATTCGCGACTTTTCATCACCAATTACTCTTGATAACTTCATTCAACATCAGGATCGAAAGCGACAAAAGACTGGATTTGCAATAAATTTTATATTTTTTTCAGAAAAGATATTCTTTCAATTCCCTTTAAAATCAAGGAGTTAAGGGAAGTTGTTTCACAAAGAAGACAGGATTGGGAGAGGATTGGGGGGTGGACTCAAAGCTGAACCTTGATAACGGGTCAAGATTTTGCCGTTTAGAAAGGGGATGCAGAAACCAAACTTCCGCTTTGACTGTGCAGAGGCCCTTTGGGGTACGGTAAACGCATCTAAATTGTTGTAAACATCCAGGGTATCTGATAATGTTTAGTTATCATGGACAATATATTCATTGAATGCTTTGGTGGTATAGAAGACTCTCGGATTGAGCGGACGAAGAAGCATTTGCTGATTGATGTCATTGCATTAACTCTTTTTGGTGTTATGGCAGGCGCTCAGACATTCGATGAGATTGAAGAATTTGGACTAGGTCATGAAGAGTGGCTGAAGAAGTATCTTCAGTTACCGAATGGTATTCCTTCTCATGATACCATTAATCGGGTGTTATCTCTTCTTGAGCCAGAAGTGCTTCAGAAGAGCTTTATAGACTGGATCAGCAAAGTTAAAGGCTATGTAAATGAGAATGTCGTAGCCATTGACGGTAAAACAATCAAAGCTTCCCATCGAAACAGCAAAGGTCTGAAAGCCCTCCACATCCTTAATGCTTATTCCTGTGCCAATGGTCTGTCTATAGGACAGATGAAAGTTGATGGAAAGACCAATGAAATCGCTGTTATTCCTGAACTGTTGGAACAACTTGCCCTTGAAGGCGCTATTGTGACCATCGATGCGATGGGCTGTCAGAAAGAGTTATACGAGCCTATTGTTGATACCTTTAGGCTATCTAACGATATTAAGCCAGAATGCTATGATAGCGAGATTAATGGCGATCATGGGCGTATTGAAAGCAGACGGATTGAGGCTTTACCCGTAAGTCTTATTGACAATCAATTAGACCTGAACAAATGGGCGAATATTCAATCGATTGTTAAAGTAGCCTATACCAATCACACAGTGAATACTGTGGAGAATCGATATTTCATTTCCACTTTGCCTTATAAAGAGGTACAAAGAATAGCCAATAGTATTCGTAGTCACTGGCAGATTGAGAACAATCTTCATTGGGTTCTCGATGTTGTCTTTAGAGAAGATGAGTCAAGGATCCGAGACGAGAGAACCGCTCAGAATTTCTCGTGGTTCAGAAAGATGGCATTGTCCTTATTGGCTAAAGATGGAACAAAGTTATCGAACAAGCGTAAAATGCTCAGGAATTGTATTAATCCTGAGAATATTATTAACAGTCTGAGAAGAGGAGTTTAGGTTATGGCAATAAGTTCTCTTGAAGCCTCTAAGAAACTATGTGAGCTTAGTAATTGGACGATGACCCACTTAAAAGTTCATAAGATTTTATATATAGCTAACATGGTGTATTTGGGCCGTAATAAAAAACCTTTAATAAACGAGAACTTTGAAGCCTGGACTCATGGGCCTGTATTGCCGGGGCTATACGATAAACTAAAAATATTTTCGTCACTCCCTATCCCCAGTTATGTATTTTCTAATTCATGTATCGATAAAGTTCAAAAAGAAGAAGAAGTAAAAGCTTTAGAAGAAGCTTGGGAAAAACTAAAAAACAAAGAAGCATGGGAATTAGTAGCAATTACGCATAGAAAAAAAGGCGCATGGATAAAACATTATCAGCCTTATGGCAACAATCTTATCCCCAATGAATCCATTCTAAAGGAATATGAAGATGTCATCACAGAAAGATAATATGGATGCGTATGAAAGTATTCTTTCTAAGAACTTAGAAGACGAAGAAAAAGCTAAAGAAGAAG
>JAJZHT010000109.1 GCA_021804455.1 Pseudomonadota bacterium
AGGGTGTTTGTTTGGAGAGGGGGATGTCCCAGGGTAATGACCATCCATAACGTCACCAGAATTTGTGCCAGAAAGCTTAGCCAAAGGCTGTGACGGGCAGATTGGGGACCATAGTGTTCTGTTAAAATGTCACTGACAAGAAAGGTGGTTGAAAAAATAACGGTTCCTAAAGCGACAGGCTCGGGGGAAAAAGCAAAATCAGCCAGACGCAAAACTTGAATGTTGGCAACGACAATCGCCAAGGCATTGTAAACATACAACCCCGCTGCCCCAAACCAGCGCAAAAGAAAGAGAATGCTAACCGAACAAACCAAGAAAGTTAAAAAAGACAAACTCTCAGAACTGAAAGTTTGTAACCAGACAATAAAGGAAAAGACAAAAGTATCCATAAAGGAAAAGGAGGCAAAAACCTCCCCTTTAAGGCTTCAAACCTTAGGAAGAAGACTTTGCAGAAAGACGACCCATAACGGCCTTTTTAATCGCAGCAACCTTAGGGCCAAGTTTAGCAGCAGGGGTTCGCACAAGAAAGGCGTCCAATCCACCGTGGAACTCAATCGTGCGAATACCATTGGTAGTCAGGCGTAAACGAACCATGCGTCCCAAAGTTTCACTCATCAAAGATGTTTCTTGTAAATTGGGCAAGAAGCGGCGACGTGTTTTATTATTGGCATGGCTGACATTATTTCCTGTCAAAACACCTTTACCTGTTACTCCACAACGTTTAGCCATAATACTCCTCCTTACGCTTATTTAAACGCGACTATAACTAAAACCCTTCCGATCGTCAATCAAAAATTATTTGGAAGAACGCTGATGAATAGATGAAAGTTTTTTTATAACTTTAGTTGCATTTCAAAAAAACTTAAAGTAATAGTTTTTTAAATTAACTTTAACTTTGTTTTTATATGTCTAAATTTAATTTTTTGAAATTCCTCTTAAGTCCTTTTTGTATTGTATTCTGCTCACTTTGGGCTTCTGAGGATTCGTTAACAGATCAAGAGTCTTTGTTACTTCTCGCGCAAACAAAAACTGGCCAGTTGTGTTTAAATACCCTAGAGACGCTTTCTGATTTAGATAATCATCGAAATCAGGGAGCTCGATTAGAAAAAGGAAAAATTGAGGAAAAGAAGGGTCGTTCTATTTTTTATACTCAACTATTCAAAGCATCTTTCCTAATAGAAAGCCGCCCGAAGTTGACGGATGATAAGGGACATACAAGATTTAAGCTTGTTAGATTACCTCAAAATCCTGAGGGATTTCTGCAAGAAGCGGACCGTCGACTCCCGATTGAATGGTTAGACTCCTATTTAAAACATAAACAAAAACAAGACGAGAGTGGAGATCAAGAAGCTTCCTTGGAAAATAGTACCACCCGTTACATAGCTGCTCAATCTTTTGCTTTTTTTCAATTTCCTTATTGCCTTTTAAAATTATTAATGTCCTATAAACTCCCTTTGCGGACCGTAGAGGATGCGGTGCAAGAACAATTTTATTTGAAGCCAGAACATCCAGAATTTTATCGTGAATATTCAAAAGTTTTTGTTGAACAGTTGAAAGATTACATCAAATATAAAGAAAATTCTCGTGCTTTGATCGCATTGATTTTAGAAAAAGCACCTTACCAGCTGCCCAAGAAAATAATTGCCTTTATAAAACAACCTCATCCTACAGAAAGCTATTTCCCCGATCTTTGTCAAAAATTGGTACAATACGAACTTGGGAAAATCTCCTTGCCAGAAGATTGGCTAAAAACCCTATCGACCGAACACTTAAAAGAGGGGATAACCGAAGTTTTTAGGCGCAAATGTGCTTATGAATTTGTTTGTCAAGCATACTTAGAGTTGTATCAAGACATGATGCGGCGTCAAAAACAATGGGTGGAAGACGTCCGCCGATTCCAAGAGCTTTTACAGCCGCCTGTTTCTGAGCCGGCGCCGTTAGAAAAAGAATGGGATTTAGAGGCGACCCTACGTTTTATTGAAGGTGATAAACCTCAAGAATATAAAAAACAAAATTCTAAAAAGCCCTCTGCCAAGTCAAGATAGAAAAAAAAGGCTGTTACAAATTCATCGACGATTCAGCAGAAAAATAATTCTGAATTCAAGAAAAAAGGTGAGTCTTCGAAAACAGTTTCTCTTAAAAAAATACCTGACACGTCTCTTGGAACAGAAGATTTGTTAACAGAAGAGGAGATTATGAATCCTCAACCTTGGAAAACGGTTACACACCAAAAACCCAAGAGAGCACTGTCCCGTCAAGCCAGCTTCCAGGAACTACAGAAAGAGAAAAAGAAAGAGGAGATTGAACCCAAGAAAATTATCCAAAATACCCCTGTCAAAAGGAAATTTGCAGTCCCTGCAATTGAGCCCAAAGTTCTTCCAGCGGTGAATCGTCCTGAAACAAAAGGATCTTTTCAGTTACTAATGAAGGATTTTCCACCTCTCTTCAGTTCGAAATCAACCGTTCACCAGGAAACGAAAGAGCCTGAAAAAATCCTTTCAGGGGGGGGTGTTGAGGTTATTAAAACCAAAGAATCTTCATCTCCTCTTGATAGGCAGTACGATCGATTTGTTGGGAAGATTGCGCAATTAGAAGAGTTTTTGAAAACAGAATCCCGGGAACATATACGAAAATTGGCAATTATTCACACGGCCGGTGGAACCTATGAGAAAATTAGAGACGTAGAGGGAAGTTCTTTATCTACAGAGGAACTCTTGGGATTAAAAAAAGATCTGCAAATTCTGAAAGAGAAATGCGGGGAGTACAGTGTTAAACTGGATATTTTTAACGATTAGATCCTGGAACCCACAAAACATCCTTAAGCCCGCTTTGTGTATGTACATAGCGGGCCATAACAAACAAAAGGTCTGACAAACGGTTCACGTAGCGCAAAACTTCCCGATTTAAAGATTCGTGATGATCTAAAGCCACAAGGCGGCGCTCCGCACGTCGAGCCACCGTACGTGCCAGATGCAAAGCACACGCGGCCTTGGATCCACCAGGAAGAATAAAACTGGTTAAAGGTGGCAAGTTCGCATTCAATTCATCAATATGTTTTTCAAGAACAGTGACTTGACCTGTCGTAATACGCAAAGGTTGTGGCGAAACAGGGGTGTCTGTGGTTTCAGGCATACACAAATCAGCGCCGAGGTCGAACAAATCATTTTGGATATGTTGTAAAATTTTTACCAAGGGACCTTCGCACACCTGAATTGCCACACCCAATGTCGCGTTAACTTCATCAACCTCGCCAATCGCCTCAATACGAAGACTATCTTTAGGTGTACGGCGACCATTTCCTAGACTGGTCATGCCTTTGTCGCCCGTTTTGGTATAAATTCGTGTTAATAAAACCATTTTTCTTTCTATCGTAAAAGCAACATACACAGAAACAGGAAGAGACTAAGCCCTTGAAAAGCAACACGAGCTTGCATAGCCTTGTTCCCATAAAGTCGATTCCATTCTCCCCCTAAAAAGTAAACCAACAAGCCACTGATCAGGCTGGCAACAGTACCGAACAGGCTGATAAGAAAGGCTGTTTGAAGAAAAAGGTTCATTATTTTACTTAAAAAAACACATCTTAAAAATCATTGGCACGTTAGCAACCTTTTATTTTTTTTAAATTATTTCTTGCGCATCGTGTTACAGTTACTTACATACACAGTATCGAACTTTATTTTGTATGGCAATTGTCAAACCTGTTACGATGATGTTTTTGCCCACTTTTGAAGGAGTTGAATCTTTTTATGGAGTCAGTTGAAGTACAATCGATGTCTTGTTACGAATCGGAGAGTATCTTAGAAAGAGGCGATAAAAAGGGGTCGATGAAAGCTTGGGTAATCCTGGGGTGCGCGTGGCTTTTTTATCTTTATGAGTATATCTTGCGTGTTTCCCCCAGCGTTATGACGAATGAATTGATGCTGCATTTTGGTGTCACGTCAACGGCTCTTGGAGTGTTGGTCTCTTTTTACTATTTCTCTTATGTAGCTTTACAGATTCCTTGTGGGGTAATTGTTGATTCTTTAGGTCCCAGAAAGGTCATTACATTTTCTGCCCTTTTGTGTGTCGTGGGAAGTGCTTTTTTTGCCCAAAGTGAAACTTTGGTTATGGCTCAGATAGGACGCTTTTTAATTGGGGCAGGGTCTGCTTGTGCTTACCTTAGTTGTGCTAAAGTTGGAGCTGAATGGTTCGCCCCCCAAAAGTTCGCTGTTATTGCCGGTATGACGATGATGATGGGAACTTTGGGTGGAACCTTTGGAGGCAGTCCTTTTGCGCTTTTGGTTAATGGTATGGGTTGGCGAGGCGCTATGACCTTTGCATCTTTTGTGGGAGTGGGGGTTGCTACGGCTGCTTGGTTCATTGTTCGTGACTATCCTCAACAAACCCAGTCTTTGATGGAAAACCAAGAGCACCCTCCACTTTTAGAAGGTATTAAAATTGTCGCTTCTAATCCTCAAAATTGGCTGATTGGGATATATGGATGCATGATGTACCTGCCTTTATCTGCGTTTGCTGAACTTTGGGGTGTTCCTTTCTTGATGAAAGCTTATGGAATTAATAACGAACTTGCTTCTCGTGGAACGATTATGGTGTTTTTAGGTATGGCTGTGGGCAGTCCCTTGGGTGCTTGGTTATCGAATGCCCTTGAAAGCCGTAAAAAAGTGATGTCATGGTCCGCATTGGG
>JAJZHT010000110.1 GCA_021804455.1 Pseudomonadota bacterium
AAGCAGATGATAAAATTTGTGACCACAGTGTATCGATATTCGGTGTTTCAATCACCAACTTTTTAGGAATTTGATGACGAAACCATGTTATTTGGCGTTTAGCATACCGACGCGAGTTTTGTTGGGCCTGTTGAATGGCTGTTTTCAGATCCCAAGAACCCTCTAAGAATTTGAAAAGCTCTTGAACACCAATGGCTTTTAAGAGGGGGCTTTTGGCTGGAATATCTTGATTTTTCAAAGATTGTATTTCCTCTAACGCCCCTTGATCCATCATTTCTAAGAAACGTTGGTCGATCCGTTGGTAAAGTTCTTTCCGATCTGGATTTATAAAACAAAATAAAAACGATGGAAGCTCAGGCACACTTTCATTGTGCCAAGTAAAAATGGATTTTTGTGTTTGTAAAAAAACTTCAAGAGCTCGTTGAAGACGCTGGTAATCCTTGGGTTTAAGCCTGTCTTTAACAAGGGGATCTTGCTGACAAACATAATCATAAAAATTTCGTTTATACTGTTGCAATAATTGGTTTGCTGTTTGTTGAACAGAGGCATCGATAGCAGGAATAGGAGATAATCCCTGGGTTAAAGCGCGTAGATACAACCCTGTTCCCCCTACCAGAATGGGAAATATACTATGAGATTGACATTCTTGGATTATCTTTTCGGCTTGTCCTTTCCACCAACCGGCTGAACCGCCCTGTTGGGCGTTAATAACCCCATAAAGATGATGAGGAACAACAGCACAATCTTCCACACTGGGTCTGGCTGTTATAATCGAAAGTTCCTGATAGACCTGCATACTGTCAGCGTTAATAATGACAGCCTTTTGATAATCAAACAGGCGCTTCGCAAGCTCAAGAGCTAGGCCTGATTTGCCACAGGCCGTAGGCCCTGCAATAATAATTCCAGGATAGGGAAAAGATGTCATTTTAGAATGCCTGACCAATACTAAGATAAAGTTGAAAAGCCGAGTCTAAAGATTTTCCGTTTGTATCATGGCGACGTTTACAAGGAAAAGCAATGTCTATACGTACGGGTCCCAACGGGCTGTAATAACGAAACCCAGCCCCATATCCCCATAAAGTTTTTTTTATGAATTCTGGTTTTCGCCCTTTTGTGACAGATCCCCCCTCTAAGAACATAACGACCCCTGTTGTTTCGGTCATCCTGACTCTTATCTCTGTGCCCATTTCGGCCAAAGACTTCCCGCCCTCTGGGGTGCTCTGACTATCCAGGGGACCCAATAATTGATAACCATATCCACGGACGGATCCTCCCCCTCCCGCATAGAAGCGTTTGTTAGGAGGAATAGAATTGAGATTTTGGTTGAAAATACTGCCACCTTTTATAAAACTTGCTAGGACTAGACGACTTTCATTGACTTCATTGATAAAAAAGGGCAAATAACCCGATAAAGAAGCCAATCCGATGACCATTCCCTTTGTGCGTCCAACCTGTCCGAAATAAGGAGTAATTTTGGCGTTTGCTTTAAGTCCTCGTGTAGGATCCAGCAAGTTATCAGTAAAATCGGCTTTTAACTCTCCTGGAAAAGCGAAAAGTCGTGTTTTATAAACCTGCGTTTCCCGGGTAATGCGACCTTCTTCGGCGGCAACTCCTAAAGAGGTTTCAAAGTAATCTGCTAAAGGTCGTTGCAGGCGAGTTCCTATATTAAGACTTTTTCCGGTATAGGCCCTATTTTTTTCCCGTAACCAGACGAATTCATTTCTTAATAATTGCAAAGGTTGGAGAAAATCTGGAATGTCATAGGCTAGCTTAGCCTTGGTTTCTCGTTTCGATGAACGAAAAGAAACGCCAACGTGCTCTCCATGCCCCCTGATATTATTATGATGCCAAAATAGTTTTCCTCCTATTTTTTCGGAGGTTGAAAACTTTAACCCCACACCAATGGCTCTGGTGGCAGCTTCGGGTGTTTTAACAATCATTTTAACAGGTTGGTAAAGGGGTGTTGGTGGACCTTTCTTTTCAACAGATATCGTTACTCCTGCCAACAGACCTGTTTCTAACAAAGCGCGCCGTGTACTTTCCAACTTTTCTTGGTTGAAAACATCTCCCTTTTTCCAACGCACTCGATTAACGATAAAATCTTCATGAAGATTTTTCAGTTCTTGGATCTCTGTTGATTCAATACGGGCGAGAGAATCTGTTTTTAAAGGATAATCGACATCAAGAATACAGTGCTCTGGATGAACAGTACCTTCAGGGGCCCCAACTTCTGCAAAAGGATATCCCATATTCTGAAGATGTTTCTTAATACGTTCAGCACCTTTAGAAATTTTTTCCAAATTTATAGAATCGCCTGATTGAACCCGAATAATATCGCTGATAATGGCCTGGGTAAGAATCGTACAAACACTAGGATTATCTTGGCATCTTACCTTAATCTTCCCAACCTTATAGCTAGGACCCGTTTCAATTTGCAGGATCACGTGCAGTGGAGTCGTTTCTTCGCGAACATCAAATTTAACTTTGGCATTAAAATAACCAAGAGACGCTAAAACCTTTTGAAATACGTCCATGTCTTTTTCGCACCGTTTGACCAAGCCAGCTAAGGAAATGGGGGCACGATGTGCTAGTTTGGCCAAGCTGGATTGGTGTTCCAAGGCAGACTTAATTTCAGGTTCTAGATCCTCTGGCCAAATAATCTGATATTCAATTCCCCGGGTATTGATATTAAGCGCTTGGATATCATGATTCAAACCGTCCTCTACCCAACGACAACCAGCCAATCCTATGCTCAACAAAATCACGATACAAAGGAACAGACGTGGATGCACAGCAAGCAACTTGGTTTCAAAACGATCTTATAACACAATAATCGATTAAATTTTCCAGGTCATTACGAATCATAGAAAAAGGCATTTTTAATAAAAGCTTCTTAGAATTCTTTGTGAATTCCAAAATTTTTTGATGGCATTTTTGGAAAATGTTGTGGTCAATCAAGTATTGCCTGGCCTGTTCAAAATCAGCCGGGGTTCGGATGGACTGATGGAAATAACGTTTCCATGTTTCATAGCCCTCTTCTTCTTGACACATCACCAAAACGGGGAATGTGACTTTCCCTTCATAAAAATCATTCCCAACGGCTTTATCGGCATAAGTACCAGAAAGGTTATAATCAAGAAGATCATCCGTCATTTGAAAAATAATCCCAAGGTTATAACCAAATTGATACAGATCCTCTTCTAGATTTTGAGGCATTCCGACAATCATTCCCCCCACTTGGCAGGCCGCTGCAAAAAGAGAGGCAGTCTTAGCGCCGATGATTTCAAGATAACTTTCCAAAGAAAGGTCAATGTCCGAAGAGGCTGTAAGTTGCAAGACTTCACCTTCAGCAATACAGGCTGCGGCACGAGAAAGAACGTGTAAAACAGCTTGATTCTTTGTTTCGACCATTAATTCAAAGGCCTTGGAAAACAAAAAATCCCCCACCAAGACACTGGGAGCATTTCCCCAAAGGCTGCTGGCTGTGGGCTGTCCCCGGCGTAAGGGAGACTCGTCAATGACATCATCGTGTAATAATGTTGCGGTGTGAATCAGTTCTACAGCCGTTGCTAGGTGCAAGGCGTAACCTGGTTCATCTGAAAAAAGTCGGCTACAGGCTAGGGTTAAAAGGGGTCTTAAACGCTTTCCACCTGCCTGGATAAGGTGTTGGGCAACCTGTTGTACCAAACCAATTTTGCTTTGTATTCGATCTAGTGTTAAAGTGTTGATGCTTAACATTTCCTGTTGTAAGCAGATATGCAAGGCAACGATGGGGTTTTCAACGGCGAGACTCATTCTAACCTAAGATGACAATACAGAACTGATCCCGAACTTTAACCGATTAAGACAAAGAAGAAAAACCGTTAATTTTATGAACCAAGATTTATCCCAAAATCCAGAGAAAATTTTTTCAGAAGACTATTTATTAGGGGGGCGTGTTTTAATTCGCCAACCTACGGCAGGTTATCGGGTGGCTATTGATCCTGTTTTTCTAGCCGCCTCTATTCAAGCAGAGCCTGGAGAAACTGTTTTAGATATTGGGGCTGGGGTAGGTGCCGCCTCTTTATGTCTTGCGGTACGGTGTCCTTACATCAAAGTTATTGGTGTTGAGTTGCAACGCGAATCTGTTCGTTATGCCGCAGATAATATCCAATTAAATCGTCTAAGAGATCGGGTGGAAATTTTACATGGAGATTTGTTAAGACCCCCACCACGATTGGCCGCAGGAACCTATTCTCATGTTATGACCAATCCCCCTTATCTAGAAGCCTTTAGCCATAACATTTCACCCCATGAGACAAAAGCCAAATCGAATCTGGAAGGTGAGGCGACCTTGGAACAATGGGCTAAATTTTGTCTGTTGATGGTGAAACCCAAAGGGACCATAACTTTTATCTACCGTGTGGATCGTTTGGATTATGTTCTGGGTTTGTTTAACGGCAAACTAGGTTCAATCACCATTTAAATTAAGCCCAAATAGCGATACAAGCAAGGGAGACGGAAGAGATGAACATAACATCACATCGGTCATATCGTGTAGAGAT
>JAJZHT010000111.1 GCA_021804455.1 Pseudomonadota bacterium
CCGGGTGGAGAATTCATTTTTGGTCCTTATGCACTCCCAGGTAGCTTATTAAGGGTAGATTTTAATAATTGGGGTGATTTAATCCAAGTTGTAAAAGAGAACTATATCGACAATCAGAACACTTTGGTGCGCTCCTATGGATTTCCGTTTTATTATGGAAACCCCCTTTATAAGGCGCCCTCGCCCCCTAACGCACAACAATCCAAACCTCAGATTCAGCAAGAGTTTGAATTTTATAAAAGCCTAAGAGGTTTAGACGAAGAAGCGGCTTCTATGCGAAGAAGAGAGATTGAACTAGGTTATATGCCTGCTGAAGAGATCCTTAATGACGATGAAAAATTAGAGGAAACGGTCCGCCAAGCAATCTACGAAGACGTGTTTAAAAAAGTTTTTATGGAAAATGTGGTGATCCCTGAAAATTATCAACCGATTATGGAGGAAGCATTCGGCCCCGATCATGTCAAAATCGAATACAATAAACCCTTACCTTTTGAAAGCAACTGGTTCCCCGTCCAAAAAGTTTTGATTACAGCAACACGTGGTAACGAGTAAAGAAACCCTATTCCTTGCCTGCGATTGCAAAAACTCTAAAGCAAGGAATGGTTAATGTATTGCCTATTTATAGAGAGTGGGGTACTCTAATTAGGTAAAATTTTAAGAATTAATAAGGAAACAATGTGCCCCCTGCCCCTCCTAACTGGATTTCTTTATTAATTGCTAAATTATGCCACGATTTGGCCTCCCCCCTAGGGGCCATGGGTTTGGGAATAGAGATTCTTGAAAGCAATCCCAGGGATCAGGAAACCTTCCAAACCTTAAAAGAAAGTCATCAAAACGCCTTAATCCGTCTAAAACTTTACCAATTGGTTTTTAGTGAAAATCCTTCTGCAGGCGAGGTGTGTAGTTTTCTTCAAAGATTGTGCCACCTAAAAAACGTAAAATTGCAACAGCATGGTAATTTCCCCTCTCCCCCTTCCCTTTTAAATATTATTACAGCTCTTGCGTATCTCAGTGTTGAAACGCTTATAAATGGGGGAACTCTGGACCTTCACTTTGATGGCTTGCACACTCGATTCCACGCTTACGGCCCCCGTGTGCTTTGGAATCCCTCTCTTCTAAAAATTCTAATGGATCCCGTTGTAGATGAAAAAGCATGGGAAACACGAACCGCTTTCATGGGCTATGTCCGCTATCAATGTCAAAGAATAAATAAAAAAATTGATTATCATGCCCCTGATGTGCATACATTTACTCTAACGCTCTTGTAATTTGTTTTCGAAAATGAATTTTCTTTCGTACCTTCAAAAATCAATGGCTGTTTTTGATCAAATTTCCCAGTCTGATGTTTTAAAAAACAACCTGGAAAAAGCGATTCAGATAACAGCAGAAACTTTGAAAAAGGGAGGGCCCCTTTTGATTTGCGGAAATGGGGGTTCAGCATCCGACGCTCAACACATTACAGGCGAATTGGTAGGAAGATATTTAAAGGAACGAGCGGCCCTTAATGTTATTTGCCTATCCGATAATCCTTGTGTTTTAACAGCCTTGGGAAATGATTATGGGTATGAAACGGTTTTCTCTCGCCAAGTCGAGGCCTATGGAAAATCAGGGGGAATTTTGTTAGGTCTATCCACCAGTGGAAATTCAAAAAATGTTATCCAGGCTTTTATTCAGGCTAAAAAACAAAACCTCACGACCATTGCCCTCACAGGAAAAGATGGGGGATTACTGGCTTCTTATACGGATATCTTGATTGATGTTCCCAGTACGGTAACCCCTCTAATTCAACAGGCTCACATTTTATTCTACCACTACTTTTGCGAACAAATTGAAATAAATCTTTTTTCATAATTTTAACTAAAAATTAATTTTTTCAAGGTTATCCTCTATATTAGGTCCTACCTAAATTTGTTATTGAAGAGGACGTTGATGAGTGACTTTGAAAAAGCCTTTAACGAATATCGTTTAACCACGGCTGAAATCCTTTACCATTTGCCAGATCATCCCTCCCTACTGCAAAGCTATGTTTGGCAAGAATTCGACCTTTCCCCAAAATTTCCTAAACTGCAAGATTTTTTGACCTTTTGGCACCAGTCAATAGAAGGGAAAATTCATTCAGTTCGCATTATGCAAGCGTCTTGCTTGCTTCCTTCGCGGATCGGAACGTGTCAAAGCCTTTTTGTAATTCATTAAGATTGGTTGTTTAGAAAGTTCTTTGGCCGTTAGGATGGGCAAAAGGTATCCATAACGTTGTAAAACCCTTTGGAAAGTTGGACTTTTATAAGGCATGTAGAGATTGTTTGGGTCATAGTAATCGTTTTCTTCGGTATCTGTGCAATAATGACACAAGGTTGCGTCTTGACTTATAACCTCAGAAAGATGGGTTAAAGTTAAAAATTTATTGGTTGGATCTTGAACCGCTTCTTGAACGATATGAATTAAAGTTTGTGGAGATGAATAGGGCAAAATAGGAGCATTATCTAAAATTCCCCCCTGCATAAATAAATTCATAACCTTAGAAGGCGTATAACGAAATTTAAACCCTTCTCCAAATCTTGGGTATAGTACATTTTCGTGATCACTGGTCAATCCCAAAGGTAATCGCATTCTTTGTCTTAAAAGAAGGGGCGCTGTTGTTGCTTCCTCACTAGAACCTGGGATACGATGTTTCATCAAAAAATTAAGTTTGTAATCCAGAAAAACTTTTGCCAGACGTGAGCCAAAGGGAATCGCTTGTTCTTCATCCTCAATACTCTCACCGTACAAATACTTTCTTTCTTGCAAAAATAGGTAATCTATTAAACCGTCAGAACAGCGTGAATAATTTTGTAACACTCGTAAAAAAGCTTCGCCTCGCCGATATTCTAACACTTTATCCTGAGATAACTCCTCAGGAACGATAATTGTTTGATCATGCTTTACCCAATGATCGCACACTCTTAAAAATCGTTTTTTTAGATTGGGTTTGCTGTTAGCAAGTTTTCTTCGGAAATTAATAATCTCATCCTCCCTATCCGAACTAAAGGCGGGATGGGATCGGGCAGCCTGGGCAAAAAGATTATAAGTTCGTAAGAACGCCAATGGTAAAACTTGATCGTCCCCAATCACACGATCGACATCATCGCGCCAATAATCAACATAGGGATCCACGACAATGAAAGCATAATTAAGGATAATAGGAGTATACAGAATCTTTCGATAACAATAACGAAGATTATTAATACTGTAATAGAAATCCCGACTGAGAGAATGACGGCCTAGAAATTGATTTCTTTGAATTTCTTCATGAAAACGTTCTTGGCCATGTTTAAATTTAACCAGGGTCTCGGGATCAAGTTTTTCTAACTCTCCCGTTCGATCGAAAATATCGAATAGATTGTAAACTTGTTTTTCAAAGGGGAATTGAGGGTGGAGCTGTTCTTTAGGAGAGAATGTTAAAGACTGCCCCAAAACCGTATCAACTAAAAAAAAAGAAGACATCAAAAAACAAGGTAGGAAAATCATTGATTTAAATATGATTTCTTACAAATAAAATTAAAAAGAAAATAAAATACAGGACTCACTAAAGCAAGAAATTTTAGAGTTTTTCTTTTTACAGGTTTCTTGAGGTTAAATCGACTTCAGGTACTTCTGGATAATCCTCAGGTCTTGCCAGATAGTAGCCCAGTTGAGGATGATTCGACGCCATTTCGATCCCATGAATATAAATCCTGTTCTCAAAACCCCCTTTTTCTTCTCTTTTTTGAATTCTTGCGGTTTCAATAGCATCAAAAGACAAGTTATACGCCTGACCAACAGCGATTATCGTTTCCAAAACATCGGCCAATTCCTCTAAAACTGCCTGTGCCGTTTGCGCCTGTTGAACTTCATTGGCTTCTTCCAGCAATTTGTTTTTTAAAGATTGAGACCAGGCTTTTGTATCCAAGGTATGATCGAAAACTGTGATCCCCTGCGATCGCAAGATCAAAGGGATTTTATCCCGTACCAATTTATCTAAGCGAAATTTTCTAGGTCTGGAAAAAAAATTGTGTTTCATATTTCGGATTCCTTGATAAAACGATTTTTGAAGAGGCAATTCTCGTGATTGAATTAAAATTTTCTTATACCTATAGTGTCATGATACTAAACATATAGGAGATTAAAATGTTTTACAGACTGTTAGCGCTTTTGATGATCATGCCTTCTTTGATTACAGCGAATGAAGGAAACCAACCGCCCTTGATTGAAGGTCAGACCCGAAATTTTACCTATCGCTCTCTCCCTGCTGATATGAAAGAAACTGTTATTGAATTCATAACAAATTCTAACAAAAACCCTGTAAACCCTGAAGTTTCGGATCCTTCAAAAATTGTTGGAAATCAATTACAACGAATTGCTAATGGCAATTTCTATCATCTTGTTACTTTTCAAAAAAAGGATCTTTTATCAGGCGTGGTGATTGGGGGAACTATGCCCAAAACAGGTTATACAAAAGGGGAGCATGACTCCATTATTGCCAAATTTGAAGAACTGCTTGCTGTTTCTTCAGATTCCACACCT
>JAJZHT010000112.1 GCA_021804455.1 Pseudomonadota bacterium
AACCTATGCTTGTAGACAGCCACTGCCACCTTAATTTTCCTGATTTTGCTGAAGATCTGGACAAAGTCCTAGCAGCAGCCTTTGAAAAAGGTGTCAAAACTTTATTAACGGTCAATACTCGTTTAACAGAAACTGACCATCTTCAAAAAATTGCCGAAACCTATAGCCAAGTATTTTTTTCCGTAGGGGTTCACCCCCATGAAGCTGTAGATTATCAAGCCCATTCTTTAGAGTATCTGTTAAAAGAAAAAGCATCTCATCCTAAAGCCATCGCTCTAGGAGAGACAGGTTTAGATTATTACTATGATAAAAGCCCCCGGCCTGCTCAAATCAAAAGTTTTCATCATCACCTCCAGGCCTGTACAGGCTTAAATCTTCCTGTGATTATCCATACTCGTGAGGCGGATGATGACACCCTAGCTTGTGTTGACGACCATCCCCACGTCAAAGGCGTTTTCCACTGTTTCAGTGGCACAGAAAGCTTTGCCCGCCAGGCTTTAGATCGTGGCTTTTATTTATCTTTTTCAGGAATTATCACTTTCAAAAATGCTGAAGCCTTGCGACACATTGTAACCTTTACCCCCTGGGATCGCATCCTGGTGGAAACGGATGCTCCTTATCTAACACCCGTTCCTTTTCGTGGTCAAAGAAATCAACCCGCCTATACCCGCACTAATGCCGAGAAAATCGCCGAGATCAAAGGAACAGACCTTGAAACCGTTGCGCGTCATACAACGGAAAATTTCTTTAAGCTCTTTTCAAAATGCCCCCTCCCCCTCTAAGGACGAAAATTGGGATCACGACCTTGAGAGAAAGGATTGATCTATTGTTTAATAGCAATCATCCCTATGGCCTCACGACCATCCCTGTTATCCTCGGGCTTTCCAAATTGTTTCATATTGATAAAATTAGCTTTTTCTATTTTAAATCCCTGTTGTTCAAGCACTAAACGAAGAGGCCTTTCATCCATAATATGAAGGTATTCTGGTAAATTATAGGCTTGGTCAGGAAGTCCCCTGGCTACACTCATGTTGACACCAGGCCACTTATCACCGTTTGCCCACTTTTCTTCATAAAGAGGCAGAAACCATTCTGAAAAACTTTTATTTTGGGGAGCCATGGTTACAATAAAAATCTTTCCCCCAGGTTTAAGCCATTCTTTAATCTTTTCAACTCCTTCTTGGATTTGTTCAGGAGACAAAAAAGTTAAAACCCGATGCAAAACCACAGCATCCAAGGAGTTATTCTTAAAGGATGTTTGATCGGGAAAAGATCGATTATTAAGGTACAAGTTTTCAAGATCCAACCCTTTTTCGTGGGCCTTTCTTCTAACTTGAATAAGATGTTCAGGGGCAATATCGTTCGCAATCACTGTGCAACCTTTTTCTAACGGTTCGAGAGAAAGGTTGCCATACCCACATCCAATATCCAGCACCATCAGGTTTTTATTATCTATGAAATGTTCATAGTCCTCTAATAACCAATTTTTAAACTGAGGATGGTTCAAAACGTCAAATCCCATACGGTTAACCGTTAAAAAGCTTTTCCCGGTAGAACTGAGAGACGGACCTGGAAACAACCTCATCAAATCATCCAACCCAGGAGTGGCAGAGGAAATCCCTCGATCTGTGGCAGGAAGGGCGTTAAACTTCTCTTCTAATTCTAGATCACAGGCCCACCCCCTAGAAAGAGCAACAAAACCCACCAAAACAGTGAACAATTTAAAATAAAATTTCATGATTTTGGCTTCTTTTAAACTCTTAAGTATCCCTGACTTTAAATTAAAGTGATTTTTTTTTAAATTAGATTTTTTTCATTTTTTAAAATGAACCCTATTACGGCCTTTTATTGAAAAATTGTATGATCCTGGGAACCATTCGCTTTGAAAAAGCTGCCACGGCCTCGGTTAATTCAAAAGATAAAGGTGCGCCCCCAAAGAAAATATTGCCCGTCCCTTGGTAATAATCCAGAGTTTGAAACACGCCCTTTTGAATTACCTGTAGGGGAAACCTTGGATTGTAGGTTACTTGCCTTTGGGCAAGAGGTTGATCCCCTTCAACGGTGATCCCCCGTTTCTCAAGAGAGGATTGCAGAGCCTTAAAAATTTCCTCCCCTTGTTCTGGGGTACCATAAGCATACGCAATACCGAATCTTCTGGAATAATCTTGTGAGAACTTTGGTCCATACATCAGTGGTGCCAACCCTTGCTGAACGCGATAATCCATAATCCCCTCATACGGCAAAGAAGAAACCGTCTTGAAAACCGTTGTTCCATAATTTTCATGAATTAAACTTTGGAATACCTCAGAAACTTGCTGAGGGATACCGGGCATCACAATATGTTGCCAACCACTGGTTACATAGGCAGCCCGTGCCGTCCATAATTGCTGAGAGCCAGCCTGGACTATGACACCTTTATCTGTGGAATCAATACGATCAATTTTAGTATTTAAAAAAACCTGAAGAGGACAGGGTGTATCTTGCATTTGAACCACTAAGTTTTGAAAGATTCTTTGAAAACCTTCCTGCAATAAAGATGTAGGAAGGGGACGATGCATCCCATAGATTTTTCCCAAAAGAGGGATTTTTTGCATACCATTTGCCAGAATTAATTCTGTGTCAATATAACTAAACGCAATACCAGCAGGAATTTGATCCAGTTGACCATAACCATACAATCGAAAAGCGCGTTCAAAAATAATACGCATGGGTTCTAGATCATAGGTTTTGATCAACTGCTCAAGAGACATTGTCCGAACAGTGTCCTCAGCAAAATCAACAAAATTCCAAGATTCTGACACCTTGTGAGCGTTACAAATCCTTGTATAATTCCAAATAGAATTTAAAAAAGATAAAGACGAGCAAGAATAACCTGCGGCGTTTTCTTCACGAATGGGAATCAAGGGAAAACGCTGAATACCAGCTTCATCCGCTAATTCCCGAATAACATGATGAATCGCTGTCTCTTCAATCGAACCCATATCATGAGCCCTTCCCTGAGGATCTATATAGGAAAAACACTTCCCCCCTATGTGGCCATCTTTCTCAAAAAGAGCGATTTTAAGGTTAGGATTTTCTTTCTTAAGATAATAAGCATGAGAGACACCCGACACCCCAGCCCCTATAATCGCCAAATCAAAATTATCTTCTTGCGTTTCTGTAGCGTAACAACCCTTTACCAAAAACGCCCAAATTATCAAAAAAGTATTTATTTTTAGGATCATGGGAAACCTCATGTATCAAAGCTGTTTCCCGAGGATACCCTTTGCATTCTTAAATTTTTACTAACAGGGCTTACCTTTATTTTACATCGTTTTTATCAGGATTCAGTGAACTAAGGTTTGCAATCCAACAAAAATCCAGCTAAGGAAGAGAATAGATGGTTTTTTAAAATTTAAACTTTTTTGACAGGTTGTTATGGCCCAGGCGCATACGTCCCTGCTAAGGGGGTTCACACAGGAAACGTTGATTAAAGCTTATCGTCAAATGGTTTTAATTCGACGTTTTGAAGAAAAAGCAGGTCAACTTTATGGCATGGGACAAATTGGGGGTTTTTGCCATTTGTACATTGGCCAAGAGGCGGTTGTGGTTGGCCTTCAATCGGCAATGCAATCCCAAGATACTGTGATCACCAGTTATCGCGATCATGGACACATGCTAGCGTGTGACATGGACCCTAAGGGGGTTATGGCTGAATTAACAGGCCGTAGAGGGGGGTATTCCCGTGGTAAGGGTGGATCCATGCATATGTTTAGCCGCGAAAAAAATTTCTTTGGTGGCCATGGTATTGTCGGTGCCCAAGTTCCTATTGGAACAGGAATGGCTTTTGCTCATCACTATAAACAAGACCAAGGTGTTTGTCTGGCCTATATGGGAGATGGTGCGGTTAACCAAGGCCAAGTGTACGAGGCCTTTAACATGGCGTCTCTTTGGAAGCTTCCTGTTGTCTATGTCGTTGAGGATAACCAATACGCTATGGGAACATCGGTCCAACGCGCTTCTGCAAATCCTGATTTTTACAAACGGGGTGAACCCTATGGAATCCCTGGGAAGCAAGTTGATGGTATGGACTTGTTGTCTGTTCGCGAGGCCGGGGATTGGGCCCTTAGCCACGCCCGCAGCGGACAAGGACCCGTTTTATTGCATGTCAAAACCTATCGTTACCGGGGTCACTCCATGTCAGACCCTGCCAAATACCGAACAAAAGAAGAGGTTGAGACCGTTCGTCAAAATCAAGACCCCATCGAACTAACACGTTCCTTTATGGTACAAAATCAACTTATTACCGAAGAAGATTTAAAAACCCTTGATAAAGAAATCAAAGAAATTATGGCTGAGACGGTCGATTTTGCCCAAACCTCTCCCGAACCGGATGCGCAAGAACTTTACACCGATGTTTTGATTGAATCGGCTATCTAAAAACCAAAAGGACTAAGGAGTTATGACCCAAACGTTGACCGTTCGCGAAGCTTTGCGGGATGCTATGGCTGAGGAAATGCGCCGTGATCCCACCGTTTTTTT
>JAJZHT010000113.1 GCA_021804455.1 Pseudomonadota bacterium
TTTGAGGGGCGGAAAAAGCCCCACTACAAAAAACGGCTATAATAAAGAACCAAGACCAACTCAAACTCGTTTTAATTTTCATCTGAAATCTATCTAAAAGAAGAACAAGAAATTATTTTTCCGATATTACTGCGCCCGATTGCCCCAAGTCAGCAAGATTTTTTATAATTTCTTCTGCGGCTTTTCTATCTTCAAAAGGTCCTAAACGAATTGTATAAAATTTTTGACCACTGGGATGTTGAACTTCAACCGTACGGCAAGGATACTCTAGAGCCAACGTTTCAAAAACTTTGTCCGCATTTTTCTTTTGGACAAAGTGCTCTTTTAAAGTCACATAAAAAGATTGGCTGGCAACCGCTTTCGGTTTTTGAGTGGTATTCTTAACAGCAACTTGTTGTTTGTCTCCCGCTGATTCGAGGGCTTCTAAAAAATCTGTCATTGTTTGAGGTTGAGGAAAACGGGCTTTGGCCGCTGTTACAATTCCTTCTTTAGGGGAACGAGAAGACGTTTTCGAAACAGGTTCTAAAGGAGGAACTGCGATCTCATAAGATGAAGTGGGAGCTCGACCCGCAATTTCCTGCTCATAAATTTGCCACCATGTCCGTCCCGAGGGATCACGAGCGGACGAGCCATAACGCGTAAGATAATTTGCCAACGCTTTGCTTTCTTCTACCAAAGCACGCACGCGAACCTTTCCTACCCCCTTACAGTAGGTCCCAACAGCTTTGGCAGCGGCTAACGATAAATCGATAATGCGACCTTCATACGTAAAGGGGCCTCGATCATCAATCAAAACCTTCACAGTCTGCCTTGTGTCTAGATTGGTTACTTCAACGATTGTCGGCAAAGGAAGGGTCTTGTGGGCTGCTGTTAAAGCATGTTGATCGAACAATTCGCCATAGGGTTTAGGCTTGCCATGAAACCCGGGACCATACCAAGAGGCTAACCCCACCTCGTCATACTCATAGTAGTTTTGAGGATAGTGCCAAGACCCCCTGACATAATAAGGTTTACAAGACTTGCAAACGCCTGTAACAACTGTGCGGTCGCCCACACTGCCGCATCCCACCAAAATAAAACTCATCACAAAAAGGTAAAAATAGTTCAGCACGTTAACTGTTCACACACCTGATCAAAAGGCATAACCTGCTGAACAGGTCCCAAAGTCGTTAAGGTAGGGCGGGACCGAAAAAGAGAAGAAGCAACTCTTTTAATGTCCTCTGTCTGCACTGCGTCAATGGATTGTACAATTTGTTCGGTTGATACAGGCTGACCATAAATTAAAACCTGATGAGCCAACCGCTCGCAGCGATTGGAAGTACTCTCTAATCCCATCAAAAGCGAAGCTTTTAGTTGGGCTTTGGCACGATCAAGTTCCGGTAAAGTTAGCGTTTGGTTAAAGGTACGTAATTGTTCACACATCACGGGGACCAATTCTTTTACTTCATCCCGACCTGTGCCAGCATAAATATGAAACAATCCACTATCAGTATAACTGGCTGTAGAGGCATAAATGGTGTAAACAAGACCTCGTTTTTCACGCACCTCTTGAAAAAGCCGCGATGACATGCCTCCCCCCAAAATCATCGATAATACTGACAACACATAAAAATCAGGATGTTTGTACGGTACCCCCTCAAACCCCAAAATCAAATGAACTTGTTCCAAATCCTTGTGTTGGCGGAAGTCTCCTCCCTGGTAATCAGCAGAAACTTTTTTCTGTTCGGAAGAAAAGGAGGGAAAAGCACAAAAATGTTTTGATACCCTTTTTACCAGCTCTTGATGATCCACATGACCCGCTGCAGCAAAAACCATTTTATCCGCAGCATAATGGGTATGCATATATTGTTTAACGGTTTGTGCTGTCAAACTTTGGACAATAGCATCTTGCCCAAGCACAGGCCACCCCATGGGTTGATTCGGATAACATGTTTCTTGAAAATAATCAAAAATTATATCATCCGGTGTATCGTTGGCTTGACCAATTTCTTGTAGAATAACAGCCTGTTCGCGTTTAAATTCATCCTCATCAAAAATGGAATTTTGTAAAATATCTGCCAGAATTTCGGTAGCCAGGGGAACATCCTGCTTTAAAACACGGGCATAATAAGCGGTTGTTTCACGGGCTGTATAGGCATTAAGGTAGCCCCCTACCGATTCAATTTCCTCGGCAATTTGGGCCGCCGTACGTTGTTCTGTCCCTTTAAAAGCCATATGTTCCAAAACATGGGAAACACCATTGACGGTTTTGGTTTCGTGACGGGTGCCAACATTCAACCATACTCCCAAAGACACCGTTTCCACCGTGGGGATCGTATCACTGATCACTCTCAAACCATTTTCAAGAGTTGTTGATTGGATTGACATTCTTACCTTAAGTCCTTCATTGTTCTTTTAGCCTATAATAGACATTCTAAAATCAAAAAAAAGATAAACCTCTTGAAAAGTGTAGGATAGAGTGCAAAGAATTTTATTGAGTGGAATCGTTGTCATCCTTTTAGGAGCCTTAGCGTGGTTTTTCCCGCTAAAAAAGGACTCTTTTAAAAAAAAGGCTTTGAATGTTCAAGTATCGATTAAACCTATCCACAGTCTGACCTCCTTTATCAGTCAGGGTGTTTTTAACCCTAGTCTTTTAATGGCAGGTCACGAATCCGCCCATACCCAATCTTTGACCCCTCAACAATTGCACGCCTTAAAAACAAGTGACTTGGTCATATGGATTGGCCCTTCCTATGAAAGTCTTTGGCAAAAGCCGCTTGCCCAACTGCCCAAGGAACAGGTTGTAACTCTGCTTGAAAGTCAGGGGCTGATTTTATACCCCTATCGGGAACAAGATGATAAGGGTTCCTATCACCACCATCCTAATCATCATCACCACGATTCTTGCGCTGTTGATGGTCATATATGGCTAGATCCGGAAAATGCCAAAGTTTTAGCCCAAAGGATTTGCAAAATACTCACAGAGATGGATCCCGCCCATGGTGCTGTTTATCAGAAAAACTTAACTGTTTTGTTGACCCGTCTAGACCAGCTGAAACAAAAACTTGATCTACAGTTTGGTCCTGTCAAGAATAAAACCTATATGATCTATCACGATGGTCTACAATATTTCGATCGCCGCTTTGGTTTTAAAATGCAGGCTTCTTTAGTACAAGAACCGGATCTTCCGCCCCAGGCAGGACACTTGTTAGCCCTTAAGCGATTTTTGTTATCGGTTCCCCCCAACGAACGCCCCGTTTGTATTTTTAGTGAACCGGCTTTTATGGAAAAAATTTCTGAAAACCTAGCGAAAGAATTTCATCTGTTCCATCAAAAAATCGATTATATTGGTCAAAATATTCCTGCAGGACCTGAGGCTTATTTCTTGATGATGGACCAATTGGCGGAGGGTTTTATGAAAGGGCTCTCCTCTTGATGAATTTTCACAAACTGGCCTTTATCGTTGCCCCCACACCCACAGCAGAGGCTTTAGCCCGTTGTCTTACAGAGACTCATCTTTTTACCCTTACATCTCCCCAGGAGGCGGATGTGTTGATTGTTTTGGGGGGAGATGGTTTTATGCTGCACAGCCTTCATACCCATCAATCGCTGAACAAACCGGTTTATGGGATCCATTGCGGTACTGTTGGTTTTTTAATGAATGCCCAAATGCCAACAGCTGGGAATTTGATGAGCCGCCTGGAGGAAGCCAAACTGACACTTTTGCATCCCTTAAAAATGAGGGCTGAGAATGTCCATGGAACTTTTGTGTATCATGCGATTAACGAGGTTTCCTTGTTGCGCGAAACCTTTCAAGCGGCCAAAATCAAGATTTTCCTGAACGATGTTGAAAGACTTTCCAGTTTAACCGGGGATGGTCTTATTGTGGCGACTCCTGCTGGCAGCACCGCTTATAACCTCTCGGCACAAGGTCCTATTTTGCCCCTGGAATCTCCTTTAATTACTCTAACACCCCTAAGTCCTTTTCGACCGCGTCATTGGCGTGGCGCCATTCTTCCGGATACAACTGTTGTGCGTCTGGAAATTTTAGAGGCTGACCACCGACGAGTCAGCGCCACCGCTGATGACCTAACCGTTTCTAGTGTTAAGCAGGTTACGATCCAGCGTGATACAAGTCTTTCTTATCAGTTATTATTTGATCCTAATCACAATTTAGAGGATCGTATTTTACAAGAGCAATTTACGGCTCTTTAATACTTTAGTTTTTAAGTGCAACGTTTTTGAAATGTGCAAAGCACTTTCTTATAAATTAGGCAGAAATTTTTTGTTGGGATTATCTTTGTCAAGAAGTTAAGAATGGTTAGCGATTAAAAGTGTGCTATCCCTGTAGTTCTCACCCCCCAAACGATAGACATCTTTATAAAGGTTTAGCCTGTTATCAGTTAGAAAGTTTTAAAACAAATAAAGCCCTCCTATTTTTCAAAAATAGGAGGGCTTTACGTGATACCAAATTTTAGAGGAAGGCCAGAGATTTAAAACCGGTAAGCCATACCAAACTTAAATTCATGGG
>JAJZHT010000114.1 GCA_021804455.1 Pseudomonadota bacterium
GTTAAAAACCGATCTGAGTCAATAGCATATACTTCCGAAAGTTTTACAGGGATATTTTTTTTGCCTTCTACTTTACTCCATTCCGCTGCAGGCGCTTTTTCAGTTTTTTCTAAAACATCCCGTTGGGAAGACGTTGTGCTGGTTATAATGTCGATATCACGCATGGGCAGTTCTGTCATGCGTTGATCCAGTTCGGATAAGGTCCGCATCTTTTTGTTGTGTTCCCCCAGGGGGACACGAAAAGAAACGCCTGCGAAACCAACCGTTTTCCTGAATCGATCGTGACTGCCCTCAAACTGAAAAGAGATATAACGATTCACATCCACATTGGCACGCACCCGAAAACCATTAACCGACGGGGCCCCAGCCCTGCCCTGAAAGAAGTAATACGCCCCATAAAGGCGAAGGGGTTTTATCCCCGGCATCACGCGCCCCACTTCAAGATCGAACCCTTTTAAGGAAACTTCACGAATCTTTTGAATTTTTAAACTTTTTTCAACAACCTGAATCTCGTTATGGCCCCGAAAATAGCTTTGTCGGGTTTCGGTCGTGACCTCTCGACTTTTTTCAACATCCTTAATCGTATTTTCGGGATAATACAGGTTCCCACGATAATCCCAGGTTTCACTCATGGCTTCAAAACCAAGTGTAATCTGATTCACCTTATTGGACAGTTCTGTATGACGACGGTCGTAAAAACCGTAAATACCCAGGATAAATTGGTTATTCTGGCTAAACCAACGCTTTCCTAAACCAAAATTCCCCTCTTTCGCCGACCTTGAATCGGCAACAAATCGTAAATCCAAAAAAAGCAGCCCTTCATGATTTTGGGCAAGGGGCGAAAACAATGAAAACTGACCAATACGGCGCTGATTGCCATACTTGCCGCCAAAATGGAGGGCGGGTCCCCATTTTTTATCATTGCAAGAAACAGCGGCCCAACACTCCTCAACCGTAAAAAAGAAGGGGATAATCGTTAAACAGCAAATCCGCTTAAAACGATTCTTTAAAAAACCATCGCTTTCTTTAATAAAACGATGGTGATGATGTTTCAAAAAAGGGAAGGACATTGTTTTAATTTATTATAAATTTATTATGGAGGCCTTCTATTACTCAAAGTAACGAATTTTCGCTGTAAAAAGCAATATCTTTATTGTATTTTAAAAAGTATTGAAATTTAGAAACTTATACTCTCCCCTCGAAAACAATCTGTCACGCCCTTCTATCGCGGATTCTTGACGGGGCGGTCTTTGCGCGTTAAGGATGCGTTATGTCATTATTTGCCAAAATTCATGGATTACTGCTTGATTGGTATAGTTGTCAGGGACGGACTTTGCCCTGGCGTGCCAAAATGGGTCAAACCCCCAATCCCTATCATGTCTACCTTAGCGAGGTGATGTTACAACAAACCACCGTTACCACCGTAATTCCTTATTTTAATCGTTTCATCGAACGCTGGCCAACCTTGTTCGACCTGGCCAAGGCCCCCTTGCATGATATTTTGGTGGCCTGGCAGGGCCTTGGGTATTACCGTCGCGCGCATCACCTTTACCAGGCGGCACAACAGCTGGCTGCTTTGCCAGAATGGCCAGGTACAGTTTCCGCCCTGCGTCAATTAGCAGGGGTGGGAGAATACACAGCCGCCGCTGTGGCAGCCATTGCCTTTCAACAGCCCGTGGTTCCCGTGGATGGCAATATTGTTCGGGTAATGGCCCGTTTGTTTGGCCTAGCCTCTCCTCCCCCCTTGCTGAAACACCAGGTACAGCAACAGGCCCAACAATTTGCCATGCTTCCCCAACCGGGACACTTTGCCCAGGCCCTGATGGATTTGGGGGCGCGAGTCTGTCGCCCACACGCCCCCCTTTGTAATCACTGTCCCCTGCAATCCCTCTGCCAGGCCTATACCCAGGGCACACAAACCCTATGGCCCACCCGAGCCCCCAAAATTCCAAAGCCCCATCGTTATGGGGCAGCCTTTATCATTATGAATCCCCGGGGAGAGATCTTACTGCGGCGGCGCCCTAATACGGGGTTATTAGCCGGCCTGATGGAAGTTCCGGGCACAGAATGGTCTGAAACACCGCCTTCCCTTCCCGATTTTGCCCAAAGCTGGACGGTCCTTTCCCCCTCCGTTCGGCATACCTTTAGCCACTTTCACCTGCACCTAACCCTTTATCAGGGAGGCCTTTCCCCTTTTCCCTCTAATCAGGGGGAATTTTGGGTCAAACCCTTGGATCTGTGCGATTATCCCATGCCCGCCGTGATGAAAAAAGTTCTTGCTGCGTCAGAACCATTATGGTATAGCCTCAACAACGGAGAAAATATTTGAACGGTCAGTATTTTTTAACGTTATGTTAATATATTGGTGATGTAATCAAAATGTAAAGTTCATAAAAGGTGAAAAACCTCATGAATAAAAACAGTTTGGTAAGATAATTTTTTGGAGGAAACAATGAAATTTTTGAAAACAATGATGGCAGCAGCTTTGCTGACCACAGCGATTGCTGGTAATGTGATGGCAGCTGATCAGTTTGGAATTGAAGGAGCAAAGGAAAAACGCAAATTTGTATTGAGTCAAAACTTAGCTCAAGCGATTAAAGATGGAACACTGACTGGTAAGAATGAGGCAGAAAATAAAAAAATATCTTTTGCGGGTAGTGTATTTAATGCCATTATTTCCAAAACTAAAGTTACTGATGACGATGTTATTGCAGCTTTAGGGAAAGTCGCAGATAATAAGGTTGAACATCTTGTAGGAGCTCAATTGAATTTAGCTGCAGATTGGACAGATCCCACAGCAAAGGGAATTATAGAAAATCTGGTTAATGAAACTGCACAAGATCTTGTAAATCAGTTGGGTTTGAAATCCCCTTTAGAGGTTGCTTTTGAGATAGCAAAAAGTAACTCAAAATTTGGCAATATTGTAGCAACAGTTGACGGTAATCCAGTTAAAATTTCTGACATAACATTAGAAGAAGCCACAAAGGCCACAATTGGTAAGAAGAACACCCCTTTTATTGACTATTTTTCAAGAGACGCAAAGTACCTTTCTAAAGTTTCTAAGTTAGATAAAGCTAAGGAAGATATTAACGTTCTTCAAACACAGTTATCAAGCATGGTTCCTGCTAAAGATAAGCAAGCAGTCGATAATCAGCTTGTTGCAATACAAGAAGAATTAAGATTGGCTAATGAAGAATTGAAAAAACCAAAATTGACACCACAACAAGAGCAGATCCTCAATGGTCTTGCAGGTCTTGAGCAATTAGTTGATGAGGAATTGACGGTTTCAGGAACAGACATCTTGTCAAAATTGACAGAGTTAGTTCAACAAGCAGCACAAGCTAGTATCTATAAGAGTGCACTTGACAAATTAAAATCCGCAAGCACTTCGAATTCAACTCCACCTTCTAATCCACTTAAGAGTCCAGTACCAACATCCACCCACAAGACCACCCCAGGGACGAGTCTGTTAAATCCTTCATCCCAGTCTCAGGCAGAAGGATTCCCTGATTTGTCTGGTGGTAATTCTCTAAATTCTGGTAATAGTCAACAACAAGTTAATCCTTTACCTTCGAAAAAGACTTATACCCCGGAACAGGAAGCTCAAATTGAAGAATATATCCGTGATTACGGTGGCAATCGCGAAACTGCAATTCGAGATTTGGGACTCTAACCTCTCTTTTCTTCTCTTTTCAGACCCTTTCCCTTTCTTGGGAAAGGGTTTTTTTATGTTTTCCCCTCTAAGATCATCGATGGGCCTCGTAAAATTCTTTTGTTTCGGGTATAGATATGGGGATAGGATTACGAGAGACTTTTTCATTTATTCATGCATTCATCACCGCGTATTTTATCGGGGGTTCGCCCGACGGGTCATATACACCTGGGGAATTATTTGGGGGCCATTCGGCAATGGGGCCGGGTATCCCAACATCTGGCTGAAGAGGACTCGGCTCAACAATTGTTTTGTATTGTTGACCAACATGCCTTAACAACCCAGGCTGATGCTGAAAACTTGGCCACCAACACGTATACGATTGCCGCGGCCTATCTGGCCTGTGGTCTGAACCCTGAAAACAGTGCCATCTTTGTGCAAAGCCATGTGCCGGCCCACACGGAATTGGCCTGGTACCTCAGTTGTTTGGCCCCTTTGGGTTGGTTGAATCGCATGACACAATTTAAGGATAAGGCTGGGAAAGATCGGGAGCAGGCCTGTTTAGGTCTTTACGCCTATCCTGTGTTGATGGCCGCTGATATTTTACTGTATCGGGCGACGCACGTTCCCGTGGGCCAGGATCAAAAACAACATGTGGAGCTTGCCCGCGACCTGGCAGGCCTGTTTAACCGCCATACGGGACAGGATTTTTTCCCCCTGCCCCAACCCATCATTGAACCAGCCACTGCCCGCATCATGAGTTTGCGCGATGGTACAAAAAAAATGAGTAAATCGGATCTTTCTGATTATTCCCGCCTTCACCTTTTGGATGATAACGATACCTTGGCCCTTAAAATA
>JAJZHT010000115.1 GCA_021804455.1 Pseudomonadota bacterium
CTAATATGGAATTCCGTTAACCAAAAACTGAGGGTTGACAGGGTCAATAAGAACGGAACACCACTGGCGAATCCTAGAGCAAAAAGTATTATAAGGGGGCGATGAAAATAAAACCAAATCATAAAACAGGTAAAAGATTACGCAACCTAAAAAAACTAAAGTCACTGTAGCAATTTCTTTATGTAATAACAATTTATTCCCGTAAGAATTGCAAGGAACCTCCACGAACTTTAGAGGTTTTTGTTAAGACATGAAGAGTTATAGAAAGGCGTGACTTAAAAAAGCTTTAAGAGAAATTTGATACTATAGGCAAGAAAAGCCGTGGCCATAAAGCCACCCAGGCCTAGGCCAATGAACCAACCCCAAGCTTGCCGTCGTGAAGGAGCCGACATCAGTATAACACCTCGTCTGACGATTTTCCGCGAAAAATGTAATAACAATAGGCGGTGTAGAAAAGGATCAACGGTAAAAAGAAAACAACCCCTACCAACATTAAAGACAAAGATTCAGGCGCGGCGGCAGCCTCGTAAAGATTAACCTGATACGGAACAACCCAAGGCCACAGACTAATGGCAAGCCCGATATAGGCTAAAACAAATAAAAGAATACTCAAGAGAAAAGGTTTAACTTCCTGTTCTCGAGTCAGAGAAATAAATAATAAAATCACCGTAAAACCCGTTAGAAAGGGAAGGGGGAACAAATAAAGCATATTGGGAAAAGTAAACCAACGATCACAAATTTGCTGGTTTAAAAAGGGTACCCACAAACACACCAAACTTATAAAACAAACAACATAAACCAACACATATAAAGCCGTTTTCCTGGCCCAACTTTGCGTTTGTTGGGTGGTTTTCATCACCAACCATGTTGCCCCCAAAAGGGCATAACCAAAGATCAAAGCAATTCCAGTCATGAGAGAAAAGGGCCTTAACCAATCAAAACCATGCCCTACAAAAAGCCGCCCCTTGACTTGAATTCCTTGAACAAAAGCCCCCAAAACAACACCCTGACAAAATGTGGCGACTAAAGATCCAAAATGAAAAGAATAGTCCCATAATTTGCGACTTTTCCCATGGGCTTTAAAACGAAACTCAAAAGCAACACCACGAAAAACAAGCCCTAACATCATAGTCAGAATAGGGATATAAAAGGCTGGCATAACAAGAGAATAAGCCAAAGGAAAGGCAGCAAAAAGCCCCCCTCCGCCTAAAATAAGCCATGTTTCATTGCCATCCCAAAAAGGTGCAATTGAATTCATCATTTTGTTGCGACAAACATCACTGGGGGCAAAGGGAAATAAAATACCAATCCCCAAATCAAAACCATCCAAAAGAACATACAAAAGAACAGCTGTGGCAATCAATCCACCCCAAATAAGCGGAAGATTAAAATAAGATGAAAGATCAAACATGTTCTGAATCCAATTCTAAGGCTGAGATCAAAAGAGGCGGTTTTTTCAAACCATGACCACCATAAGTATCGAAAGGGTCTTGAGTTTTTGGGCCTTTACGGATCAATTTAAAAACATAATAAAGGCCCGCTCCAAAAACAAAGGTATAAACACCAACAAATGCCAATAGAGAGAGGAAAATATGCTCTCCTAAAACCGGTGACGTAGCTTCAGATGTGCGTAGGACACCATAAACAACGTAAGGTTGACGGCCGATTTCAGTAACAAACCAACCAGCAAGGACTGCTACAAAACCCGAAGGCGCCATGGCAATACACCAATATTGAAACCAACGACTGTCAAAAAGACGTTTTTTATAAAATAACCCGAGTGCCAAAAAACCGGTTAATAGCATCAGAAGACCGATTCCTACCATGACCCGAAAAGACCAAAAAACCAGAGCAACAGGGGGGCGTTCCTCCTGAGGCCAATTTTTCAATCCTTTAACTTCTCCTTCCCATTCGTGAGTTAGGATTAAGCTGCTTAAACCGGGTAATTCTAAAGAATACAAAGTTTGCTCTTTGTCCTGGTCAGGCCAGCCCCAAAGTACCAAAGGGGCTCGTTTTTTTGTTTCCCATAAACCTTCCATAGCGGCTACTTTGGCTGGCTGATACTTTAGAGTATTCAATCCATGCAAATCCCCAAAAAGGATTTGCACAGGCACAATAAAGACAGCCATCAGCATCGCCATCGACACCATGATTTTAGCATGTTTCAAAAAACGGTTTTTTAACAGGTACCATGCGGCAACACCTCCAACAGCAAACGCGGTGGTTAGATAGGCGGCGGTGATCATGTGCAAAAATCGATACGGGAAAGAAGGATTAAATATAATAGAAAGCCAATCAGTCGGATAAAGAATCTGGCCTGAAATGATTTTATATCCTGTAGGTGTCTGCATCCAACTGTTGGCGGATAAAATCCAAAAAGCCGAAAGGATAGTTCCTATCGCAACGATCACAGTTGATGTAAAATGCATCTTTCGACTGACGCGTCCCCAGCCAAACAGCATGACACCTAGAAAAGAGGCTTCTAGAAAAAAGGCTGTTAAGACCTCAAACCCCAATAAAGGCCCAAGAACATTTCCTACTTTGTCAGAAAAACCTGACCAATTCGTTCCAAATTGATAAGAAAGAACAACACCTGAAACAACTCCCATACCAAAGGTAACCGCAAAAATCTTAACCCAAAGCTGGTATAATTGCTGATAAACATTTTTATTTGTTTTTAACCAAAGACCTTCTAAAACTGCTAACCAACTGGCTAAACCAATTGTAAAGGCAGGGAATAAAATATGAAAACTCACAGTAAAAGCAAATTGTATACGGGACAGCAAAACAGGATCAAAATTCACGGAAGAAGTTAATAAGAAAAACGCCGGTACTTTTATACTAACTTAAGCTTCCCCATTAAGAAAACACTTTATAAGAAGCGGACTATAGGAAAAGCTAAATTTTATTTTGTAGGCTGGAAAAAATTAATATAAGTTATAGGAAATTCAGTCAAAAAAGAGCTTCTAAAAAAATGAGCCACAAACAAATTGTTACTCTGATTCCTGGCGATGGCGTGGGTCCTGAAATCACCCAGGCTGTGCAACACATTTTAGAAGCAGCAGAGGCTCAAATTGAATGGGAGATTTGCGAAGCCGGGGCAACCGTCTTTAAAAAAGGTCTGGCAACAGGAGTTCCTAAGGAGACATTTGAATCCATTCAGCGGAACAGAGTGGTTCTAAAGGGACCTTTAGAAACCCCCGTTGGGTATGGCGAGAAAAGCGCCAATGTAACCTTACGCAAAATGTTTGAAACATACGGTAACATTCGACCGGTACGTGAGCTTCCAGGTGTTGATACCCCGTATCAGGGGAGAAATATTGATCTTGTTATTGTACGTGAGAATATAGAAGATTTATACGCAGGTATCGAATACCAGCAAACCCCCAATGCCGCTCAAACATTAAAACTTATTTCACAACAAGGTTGTGAAAAAATTATCCGATTGGCTTTTGAGGTTGCTCGCTCTGAAGGGCGCAAAAAAGTTCATTGTGCCAGCAAAGCCAACATCATGAAATATACAGAGGGAATGCTTAAAAGAGTTTTTGAAGACGTCTCACAAGAGTATCCCGATATTGAAAGCTCGCATATCATTGTTGATAACTGCGCCCATCAACTGGTGAAAAAACCAGAACAATTTGATGTTATTGTGACAACCAACATGAATGGTGATATCCTTAGTGATCTCAGTTCTGCCTTGGTAGGAGGACTTGGATTTGCCCCCAGTGCTAATATTGGTTCTCAGTATGCCATTTTTGAGGCTGTTCATGGTTCGGCCCCCAAGTATGCCGGAAAAAATGTAATTAATCCCTCAGCCATTCTTTTATCGGCAATTATGATGCTGCGTTATTTACATCAATTTGAAACAGCGGCACGTATTGAGAGGGCTTTTTACAAGACACTGTCCCATGGAACCCTAACCCAGGATGTGATGGGCGCCAAAGGTGCTGTTTCTACCACCGAATTCACCAAAACGATCATCAGCAATTTGGCAACAACCGAGGCAGATATTAGGACCTATCGTCCTTTAGAGCTTTCAAAAATCTTTTCCAAACCTCTTAAAGCAGAAAAACGTGTTACAAAAGGGATTGATTTTTACATTGAGACAAGGGATCAGCCTCAAAAAGTAGGAGATCACATAAACTCCTTGTTGGAAGATACTCCTGTCATGCTCTCTTACATATCTTGTCGAGGTTTGGCCGTTTACCCAAATGTCGATGTTTCTGGACTTGATTTAATCGACTTGTTACGGTGCCGATTGATTGTAAAAGACGACCATTCCTTATTATCCGATGAGGATATCACGGTTATTTTGAAAAAATTACAAGGATTTTACCATTGGATGCATATAGAAAAATTACAATTTTTTGATGATATCAAAGGTTTTTCTGATATCCACGGGATTTCTTAGCTCCCTTCTTATTTAAAATTTTAAATAAAATATTGATAT
>JAJZHT010000005.1 GCA_021804455.1 Pseudomonadota bacterium
ATAATCTAAATCTGTGTATACTTTTTCTGTTTTTAATTTTGTATCTGCACCCGCTTCAATAAGAGCTAATATATTAGCTGCGTGCCCTTCTTGAGCAGCATAATGTAAAGCTGTCATTTTACCTCCAAATGTAGCACGATTGTCAGATTTCGTAACAGCATTAAGCTCAGCCCCTCTTCTAGCTAATAATTTTATGGAGTCTTGATTACAATCAAAAGAAGAAGCAAAAATAAGGGGGGTACTCCAAATTTTATCTTGCGCATTAATGTCAGCCGCATGATCTAACAGAACTTCCATAGTTTTAATTTTATTCCAAGAAGCTGCCAAGTGAAGGGCTGTTTTACCTGAAGTTAAATGTTGGAATTTAACATTGGCTCCTTTTTCCTCAACACACTTTGAGACTAACTCTCTTGTTTGGTCATCTGAAAGAGACTCATTTTCACATATTCTCAAAAGCGGTACGCTTCCTTTTTCATCTGGCTTATTGAAATCTATCCTTTGTTCAACAGCTTGTAAAATCGTATGATAATTACCTTTACTAAAGGTTTCTATCAAATTATCACTTGAGCCGATTGCAAAACAAAAGCTTTGGAATACAACCCCATAAAAAATCAAAAATCTAGACATATGCAATTCTACTTTCATATCCATCCTTTATTTATATTAAGAAAGCTTACCAATCAAGTTTCTACATTTTTATAGAAATAAATTCCAATTTAAATCAAAATATTTTTCTTATAGTCAAGCTTTAGGATTAAGATTACGATTATATCTATTCATTTTTTTCCTAAATATTGATTTAAGAGGGTTTATATTTAAGTAAACCCAAATAGCTACCTTTTCTATAGTAATAAAAAAGCCCTTAACCACAGTACTTTAGAGCAGATAAGTATTTTTATAGCCGTTAAAAACCCACACATATAAAATCTTCTTAAGAAATTACCTGCTATCTACTCCAGGTTAAATATCCTCACAGAAACAACAGTTTCTTTTCCTTTTTTCTTATGAGGTCTCATGCAAAAACCTGATTGACGATATTGGTAGACTCTTTGAGTTGCTCTAATTCTAAGTGAGCATAGCGCATAGTGGTAGCAATATTGCGATGACCTAGGAGTTTGGAGACATGAACAAGGGGCACACCCTTCTTTAAGGCAAAGCTGGCAAAAGAGTGCCGTAAATCATGAATACGGAAGTCTTTAATATCAGCTCTCTTTAAAATGCTCTTCCACGCTCTCTTGATCTCACCAATCGGTTGTCCTGGAACCTTACCATAAAAAACATAAGGATTGCCTTCCTTACGATTCATAGAGCTTAGAAGCTCAATGGCCTTCTGGTTCAAGGGTCTTGCGCCTTCACCTGTCTTGGTATCAGGTAAATGGATATACTGATCTTCAAGATGAACGTTTTCCCATTTTAGGTTTAGAATTTCTCCAATGCGACACCCTGTATATAAAGCTAAAAACAGGGCATTGACAGTACAATAAGAGGCAGGTTGCTCTTTAAGCTGTTGCATTAAAGAATCTTCCAGTCTTTTAAGTTCACCATCACTTAAAAACCTTTGCTTCCTATTTTCCTTGTACTTTTTAACACCTGTGCAAGGATTGCTTTTAGGGGGTAAGTATTCCCAATCTTCTGCTTTTTTAAAAGCAACACTAAGCAGAGCAAAACAACGGTTAGCTGTCGTGGTAATATGAGAAAGTGAGTCTAGAAAATCACGAATATCCCTTGACGAAATGTCATCTAATTTTTTCTGAGCAAAATAAGGAAGGATATATAGGTTAGTATACCCGATATTCTTCTTTCCCATGTCTTTATAGGAGACAAGAACGTGTTTGTCCATAAACACACGAAAGTAATCACCGAAAAGTATAGATTGTTTTTCTTCAATAACCTTCTCTTCCTTTTCTTTCTTGGGATCAATACCTGAAGCAACAGTAGCAGCTAGCTTCTTAGCAGCATTCCTAGCAAAATCAACGGTGATATTCCCATGACATCCAATTTTAATATATCCCTTCTTTTTAGTAAGAGGAGACCAGTAATAAAAGACGTACGTTTTTTTACTACCACTTTTTAGAATCTGACACCCGAACCCTTTGATTTCCGTATCCCATACAATATAATTTTTTTCTTTTGGAGAAGCGTAATCGATAAGGGCTTTAGTTAATTTTGGCATTAACAGTAGTTCCTCTGTTTTAATCTACCGCCATCCTACCATTTAATTCATTTCTAAATCAACTTTTTAGAAGAATTTAGTAGAATAGAAAATCAAAAATCCCTCTCTTAACCCTTGTAAAGTCTAGTTTATTGAGAAATATCTTGTGTTCAGAAAGATTATAGGGAATGAGACTGAAAATCCCTGTGTCGTTGGTTCGATTCCGACTCTGGGCACCATTCCATAAAAAAGCAGCGCTGATTTCTCAAGCGCCGCTTATTTTTTGATGTTTATAAGGAACAAAAGTCTTTAATATCCGTTTCCTCCATAATCATCGTCTTCTTCGATCTCATCCATCTCTACTTGTTTTTGATTAGATTTTGGTTTGCGAACCAGACTATTAAATTTCGATTGCAGTTGATTGAGTTGTCGTGAAAATTGACTTAGCATATTCGAAGATTGTGGGGTATCTTCCTCATAATCTTGCATTGCTTCCTCTTCTTGATAGGGGGGAGGTGCCATCTTGGCACTAGCCTTCATCAGGGATTTATTGGAACTTGCTAAGGCTTTTTGTGTTGCCAAATCGCTTTTACGTTGTTGTTCCATTTGTCGGGTCGCAAATCGGTTGTCATTGATTTGTGCGGCTGATCCAAATTTTTGTAGCGCCATCTGACAATAATATTCATCTTGCGATGTTTTTGGTTTGGTAAGGATGGTACCGTTTCTAACACTTGCGCAGTGATTCATGATAAAGCTTGATAAGAAATTGGAATCCTTACCGGAAACTTTTCCTACACATTTATAGGCATCCGGTCCACCCTTTTTTCCTACATCGCCGGTGCAATTCTCAAACAGGGCTTGTCCGTTATGGGTAAAACCTGTTGCAAATACAGCTGTAGCCAAAAGCATTTGCCATTTTTTTGACATCGTGCATACTCCCTTGGTTCTTGAAACTATTAAATTTCCTTAATCTTTAATTAAAGCGTACCAAGTAAAAGTTAATAAAACGTCAATAAAACCATTTTTTCTTTTTGGATTTTTTTTATGTCGTTGGCGGTATTCAAAATTTTGTTTATGATCAATAAAAATTTATTAAATCCGATGCGATGATTTTCTCAAGGCTTATGACCGTCTCTTTTGGTTTGGTTATAGGAAATTTTATGACTGCCTACGGGGCTGAAAACAGTCCTCTTTTTACCCCCAAACCTTGGCAAACCAGCTTTCAGCCGGCCGTCTCCCCCATGATGGAGGGGATTCAGGAGATGCATTCGTTGCTGCTGACAGTCATTACCAGTATTGCGGTGGTCGTAAGTTTATTGTTGGGGTATGTTCTGATTCGGTTTCGGGCTAAGAAGAATCCTGTTCCCAGCTTAACAACACACCATATTGTTTTAGAAATTATATGGACCCTTATCCCTGTTGGGATCCTGGCAATCATCGGTATCCCTTCCATCAAATTATTATTTGAACTGGATCGTCCCCAAGAAGCCGAAATAACGATTAAAGCCATCGGACGTCAATGGTATTGGACTTATGAATACCCTCAACAAGATCCGCTTAAAACCTTTAGCTTTGACAGCGCCATGATTGAAGACAAGGATTTAAAGCCAGGACAACCTCGTCTATTAAGCGTTGACAGGCCTTTGATCGCACCCGTGGATACTATGGTTCGAATTTTGGTAACGTCCAGTGATGTATTGCATAGTTTTGCCTTACCCGCCTTGGGTATTAAGCGGGACTGTGTTCCAGGGCGCATTAATGAAACATGGTTTTATGTCCGTAAACCAGGGATGTATTATGGTCAATGCTCTGAACTGTGTGGTTCAAACCACGGCTTTATGCCCATTGCTCTTCACGTTGTTTCAAAGCAAGATTATGAACAGTGGTTAAAAGATCATCTTACGAGTTGAAAAAGGACAGAAAAGTATTAAATTGAAATGTAAAAATCAAAATTAGAAGGGTATTATGGAACAGTCTGTCTTTCCATTGGTGATTAGTTTTATTGGCGGAGGATTTAGCTATTTTATCGCTTATCTTCTAAACCTAGGAAAATATAAAGAAAAAATGAGTCGTTTTGAAAATGATTTAAAAATTTGCCAGGAGAGAGTAGAGCTTAATCATTCAACCATTGCTGATATTCGTACTAGTTTAGCAACCTTAAACGAGTTTAAGGAACATGCTCAGAAATTTATAGACAGTAAACTTTATCAGGCTAACAGTCCTCTTAGTCTCAGTGAAGAGGGGAAACGGTTGGTAAAAGAAAGTGGTTTTGAATCTATCTTTGAGATTATTAAAGATGAGCTTTGCCAGCGTTTTTCTGAAAAAAGAATTCCTAAAACACGTTATGATGTGCAGGAAAGTGCGCGTGGATTTATGGATGCTTTTAGCAGGGAAGACTATGCCCCCTTTCGTCCTATTAAATCTTACGCTTTTGAAAAAGGTGCAGATTATTCCCAGATTCTTCGCGCTGGATCGATTCTTTTAAGAGACTATTACCTTTCTATTCATCCGGAAATTAAAGACTGATGGAACATCGCCCTACAGGTTGGCGTCGTTGGCTTTTGTCAACCAATCACAAAGACATAGGAACTCTTTACCTCCTCTTTGCTGTGGGGGCCGGTCTTCTCGGTAGTGTTTTGTCGATGGTCATGCGGGCACAGTTGATGTTCCCGGGAAGTTTGGTCTTTGGCACGCATTACCAATTGTATAACGTTGTGATGACAGCTCATGGACTCTTAATGATTTTTTTCATGGTGATGCCTGCCTTGATTGGAGGATTTGGCAATTGGTTCATACCCTTGATGATAGGGGCTCCTGATATGGCGTTTCCCCGCCTGAATAACGTTAGTTTCTGGTTGTTAGTTCCTTCTTTGATTCTTTTGTTCTTGGCCTGTTTTACGGGTGTAGGTGTTGGAACAAGTTGGACATTTTATCCTCCTCTCAGTTCTTTAATTGGCCATCCCGGAGTTTCTGTAGATTTTATGTTATTAAGTCTTCATATAGCGGGGGCATCTTCAATTTTGGGATCGATCAATTTTATTACCACCATTTTAAACATGCGGGCGCCCGGGATGGGCTTTCATAAGATGCCCCTTTTTGTTTGGGGAATCTTTATAACGTCATTTTTAATTTTATTGTCGATACCCGTTTTGGCAGGGGGCATTACCATGCTTTTAACGGATCGTAATTTCGGTACAACCTTTTTTGACCCAGCTGGAGGAGGAGACCCTCTTTTATTCCAGCATCTTTTTTGGTTCTTTGGCCACCCAGAGGTCTATATTATGATTCTACCGGCCTTTGGCGTGGTTAGTCATGTTATTTCCACATTTGCCAGAAAACCTGTTTTTGGTTATTTGGGGATGGTTTATGCCATGGTCACCATAGGTTTTTTGGGGTTTGTTGTCTGGGCCCACCACATGTTCACAGTGGGCATGCAAACATCTGTACGGGCTTATTTTACGATTGCCACCTTGATTATCGCCGTTCCCACGGGCATTAAGGTCTTTAGTTGGATTGCCACTTTGTGGGGAGGTTCCATAACGTTTAAAACCCCCATGTTATTTGCAAGCGGTTTTGTTCTTTTGTTTACCATAGGGGGACTTACGGGTATTGTTCTGGCCAATGGGGAGGTTGATGTCGTTTTGCATGACACCTATTATGTCGTTGCCCATTTTCATTATGTTTTATCAATGGGGGCTGTTTTTGCCCTTTTTTCAGGTTTTTATTACTGGATTGGAAAAATGTCAGGTTATCAGTACAAAGAACGATTAGGACAAATTCACTTTTGGTTAACTTTTGTTGGGGTGAACCTTTTGTTTTTTCCGATGCATTTTCTGGGATTAGCAGGAATGCCGCGTCGTATCCCTGATTATCCGGATGCCTATTCTGGCTGGAATTATGTTTGTTCATTGGGGGGGTTTTTATCAGGTCTTTCAATTCTGTTCTTCCTTTATCTCGTCAGTCGGCTTTTCTACGATAAAAGCCCTTGTCCCTCGAATCCTTGGGGGGAGGGTGCTCATACGTTGGAATGGACACTTTCTTCTTCTCCGCCTTTTCACAGTTTTCAACAACCACCGAATCTCGATTCATGAAAGAATCCATGGCTCCTTTGCCAACAGCGACTGTAGGCGATTACTGGACACTTCTAAAACCCCGGGTCATGGCCTTGGTGGTGTTTACAGGGTGGTGTGGAATGGTTATAGCTCCAGGAACTTTACATCCTGTATTGCAGATAACTGCCCTTTTAAGCCTTGCCATGGCTGCAGGGGGGTCGGGGTGTTTAAATATGTGGATGGAACGTCATCGGGATAGCCTGATGATACGCACACAAAACCGTCCCTTACCGCTAGGGATCATTGAACCTGATTCGGCTTTCAGCCTAGGTCTTCTTTTGTGTCTGGCTTCTTGGATAATGATGGGATTGGCGCTGAATTTAACAGCTGTATCCTTGTTAATAACAACTACCGTTTTTTACCTTGTTATTTACACCCTGATTCTTAAGCCTAGAACTGTGCAAAATATTGTCATCGGTGGGATTTCCGGTGCTTTGCCGCCTGTCATTGGTTGGGCTAGTGTGACAGGAACCATTAATATTCAGTCTTTGTCTTTATTCCTAATCATTTTCCTTTGGACGCCTGCGCACTTTTGGTCCTTATGCTTGGTTTCTGGCCAGGATTACGCAAACGCAGGGCTTCCCATGTTACCTCACGTTAAAGGTGAACAAGAAACAAAAAAGAAAATCGTTGGATATACAATCTTAACTGTTCTTGCAACCTATGGACCCTATATCTTAAAGATGGTTAGCTTTGGTTATATAATCATGACAACTTTTTTAGGGTTTCTTTTTCTAAAAAACGCCTGGGCTGTTTATCAGGGCCATAAGACCCCTTTAAAATTATTCGGTTATTCAATCCTTTATTTATTCTTCCTTTTTATGAACTTAATGCTGTTCGCGTTCAATGGGCCTTTTGGCGAGTATAACCCCTAAAAAGCCCAAAAGAGACGTCAACATGAGGTAAAAAGCTGGCGCTTCAGGTTTTCCAGTCCATTCTACAAAAAGGGTACAAAGAAAAGGTCCTGTACTTCCTAATAAAGCTCCCCCTAAACCATATCCAAAAGCAATCGCTGTATAACGAATGTTAACAGGAAATAAGCTTGTTTCAAAAGCAGGGGTTGGGCCAACAAACGCTGTGTTAAAAAGGCCCAGAACAATTTGCGCCCCTATAATACGTTCAACAGTATGATCTTGAACAAAGGAAAAAACAGGGTAAGCCAAAAGAAAAAGACCTAGCACCCCTGTTAACATAATCCGACGGCGACCTATTTTATCAGCCAACCATCCCATAAAAGGAAGTGCGATAAAGCAAACAGCCATAAAAACACTGTAAACGATAATTCCCTTTGAAAGGGGCAACCCTGTCTGAAAGCTAATTGAACTAAGATAAATTGTTAATAAATAAAGAGGAGAAATGGCGGCAGAACCGATGAAAAAAACACATATAAAATTGCGAGGATGTTTTAAGAAAACCTGCATGATAGGGGTTTGAGAAGAAGGAGAACGATGAAGTTTTTTCTCAAAAGCAGGGGTTTCTCTAAGATAGAAACGAAAATAAAGGGCAATTAAACCTAAGGTTCCCCCTATAAAAAAGGGGATGCGCCATCCCCAATCAGGGAAAAAGGATGATGTGAAGAAAGAAGAAGACAAAGCCCCCATAAAGGCCCCAAAACATCCAGAAGCGGTTAGAATGCCTCCGGCAAAACCTTTCCGATGTGGGTGACTGTGTTCAATAATAAAAATAGAAGCTCCTGGATATTCTCCACCCACGCACAATCCCTGCAACAGACGACACAAAACCAGAATGCAAGGGGCTAGAAATCCAATTTGTTGGTAGGAAGGGAGAAAACTGATGGCGAACGTGGGAATCACCATCATGATCAGGGTGAGCAATAATGTTTTCTTACGGCCATACTTATCCCCAAAATGACCGAAGAGAATTCCACCCAACGGCCTTACAATAAAACCTGCTGCAAAAGCTCCAAAACTAGCAAGGGTTGTTATAAGAGGGTCATCACTTGGGAAAAAGAGAGGACCTAAAAACGCAGCGAGAAAACCGTATAAAGTTGCATCATAGTATTCAAGGGCATTGCCGACACTACTTGCTAAAAATTGTCTTTTATTTAATGTAAACAAAGATACGCTAGTTTTAAAAATATTTTAAGCCGTATTAAAGCGCATCGTTATAATTTAGGCAATGAATTGTTTAAGATGGGTTGTATTTTCTTGTTGTATTTCAAAGGAACCATCTATCTTTCGACTTAAAGAAACCCCTATAAAGCCTAATAAACCACCAAAAATAATATAAAAACCAGCGGAGCGATAATCCCCCGTCCATTTTGCTAAAGAAGCACAAATTAAAGGACTGGTTCCACCAAAGATAGCACCTCCAAGATTATAACCGAATCCTAAAGCGCTGTGTCGTACGTTGGTTGGGAAAAGACCCGCTTTAAAGAGTAAAGACGGCCCTGAGAAAGCTGCATTTAAAATTGCCAAAAAAATTTGACTGATCACGATCCCCATAATAGTTTTTGTCATTAATAAGCTAAACATAGGGTAGGAGAAAATAACCATGCTAATGGCAGCAGCCATCATAACTTTTCTAGCTCCCAACCAGTCGGCTATAAAGCCCATAATTGGCAGGAAAGTTAAATAAAAAGCCATTATCAAACTGTAAAGCAACATAATATTAGAATGTTGCATTCCTAATTCATTCAGTAAAATAGACCCCAAATACGTTGTGGCTGTATAAAAAGGTATAAAGGATGCCCCGCCAACACATACAATACAGATAAAGTTCAAAGTATTATTCTTTAAAACAATCAGTAAAGGACTGCGCACGGTGGCATTGGTTTGAGCCACTCTTTGAAAGTCGGGAGTCTCTTGCAATTGGTAAAATCGATAAAAACTGACCAAACTTATAAACCCTCCCAAGAGAAAAGGAATACGCCATCCCCAAGAAGGCATCGTGGATTGGGTAAAAATCGCCCCAATAAGGGTTCCAATAAGGCCTCCCAAAAAACCTGAAGCAACCAAAGATCCGCTCCAAAAACCAGGTTTTGTTTTCTTGGTGTGTTCCACAACAAACACCGAGGCGCCTGAATATTCGCCTCCCACACACAAACCTTGAAGTAATAAACAAAGAACTAAAATGGTCGGGGCGAATAGACCTAGGGTCTCATAGGTTGGTAGAAAACCTATCACAAGAGTGGGGGAAGCAATAAGGAATAAGGATATTCTTAAAGCATATTTTCGACCAAATTGGTCCCCTAAATGGCCAAAAATAATTCCTCCCAGAGGGCGCATGGCCACGCCTAAAGCAAATGCCGAAAAACTAGCAGACAAAGATAAACTTAGGCTGGCTGAGGGGAAAAACAAAGGAGCCAGGATCGCTGCAAAAAAACTGTACAGTGTCACATCATAAAATTCCAAGCAATTACCAAGCATTGCAAGGACAACTTGTTTGTTAATTTTCAAATACTGATGGACGGGTTTTGACTGTTTTTTTAATCGTTCCAATTATGTTCACCATTTTCTTTTTCAAGTCTCTCTTTCAAAAAATCACCTAGAGCGGTAACTCTTTTGATTTTTTGCAAAGATTTAGGATAAACATAATAAATTTTAACGGAAGGTCCAACAAAATTCGGTAACACGGGAACAAGATCGCTGGTTTCGAGAATGGCATATTCCTGGGAAATAGCAGCAATTCCTAGTCCAGATTCTGCGCATCGCCTTAATCCATAGGCGGAATTAATTCTAAGGTAAGGCGTTCTGGCTGGCTGATTTTTTTTCAAACCAAAATGAAGAAGCCAGTTGATGTTTCCATAAGGATGCGCCACGTCATCACCAAATACAAGAAGTTGGTGATGATCAAGGTCCTCTGGTTTTTGAGGAACGCCAAATTTTTCTAAGTAACTTTTGGAGGCGTACAACCTTAAATGAAAGGTCGTTAGGTAAATTTGTGATAACTCAGGCTGATAAGGAACAGCTGTACGGATGGCTACATCAGCTTGACGAATCTGAAGGTCGAGTTCGTCATCATTACCAATAATGGTTAACTGGATATCAGGATAGATTTCCAAAAATTCTTTTAGATACAGCGTTAACCAGGCATTACTTAGAGAATAGGTTGTCGCAACTCTTAAAAGTCCCTTGGGTTCATTACTATCACTTTTTAACAAGGCTTCTGTTTCTTTGAGCTTTTCTAAAACTTCAGCTGTACTTTTAAAAAGAATTTCTCCCGAACCGGTAAGAGTTAACCCTCTTGGATGTCGATTAAATAAACTTACCCCTAGACTGTGCTCTATGTCTGCTATTTGACGACTCACAGCAGAAGGCGACAAGTGAAATTCCTGGGCAGCTCGAGCAAAACTTCCACAACGGGCAACAACATCAAACGCACGCAGCTTATCCCAATCCATAAACTTCTCCTCCTTGGTTCCCCTTTTGGAAACTTTAATAAAGTTTCAACGAATTATTGCAATAAAAGAAATGCAGGCTTTCTTTAAACGCATACACTCAACCATAAATTGGGTATGGCATAATATAACGGATTTGTACACACTTTTGCGAAAAATATATACGGTTGTTCTTTGGATTAAGGATCACGGATTGGTGGAATTAAGAAAAAATCATTATTGCCGTTAAGGGGGCGCTTCTCATATTATTGTTTTTAGATAAATTTTATTTTTTGGATAGAAAATCATGCACAACAGAGCTTATGTTCTTTTATTTTTGATATTTTTTATAAATCCTAGCTTTACCAAAGAGGCCGTTCCATCGGGTTCTGTCGTTGTAGAGGCAAAAGCATTGCCAACTTCCTTGGGCCATCATCCAAGAAAAAGAAGTAAAACGCCTGAAGATTTTAAAAAGAATGTCGAAGGGAAAATTGCCAAATTAAAAGCTAGAAAAGAGAAAATCAAAGAGTTAAGGGATAAAGTCGAACCTTCTCAACAAGGATGGTTCGATTTGAAATTAAAGTGTGCTGATAAATGGATTGAAACTCTTGAAAGTTACGAATCCGTTAATACCAGGATTGATCGATCGTTTCGTTTTGCGAACAAAGAATTGTCTACAGCTCAAAAGTTGACAAGGACAAAAACGACTTCTCCTTCTAAACCTGTTTACCCAGCAAAAGAAATCGAGAAGCTGGAAGGACGACTGCTAGAGGTTAAGGCTCATGCCAATACTTTAACAGGCGATAACCAAAAAGCTTTCAACGCTATGGTTTTTTGTGGGAACGAGTATGTAATGACTTTAAAGTCTGCTAAAGAATCCCATGCTTCTGTTCACCCCCTTTTAACCCAGGCGTTGAAATATATCAATACGGCTGAAGTTTTTGCCCATACCAGGGTGAGTCAGGATAAGAAAACTCCAGAAGCCACATCCCACTCTCATTAAAGGGGGCCTTTAGTTTTTGTGACACGGTACAAAGAAAGTTGGCTAGGGCTCGTTCTTTTGGGGTTGTTGATCAAACCTGCCCACGTTCAAGAAAACCTTCTTTCTACGACGGTGTATCCTCACTTCTTAAGGGCTTCTTTGGCTGTTTCTGATCTAGGGCGTTTAGAAAAACTTCAAAAACGCCTTAGACTGGATGATTTGGTTCAAAAAAACCAAGAATTAACACGCCAAGATCTAGAAAAAATTTCCCAACACCCTACCACCCCGATTCCTAAACTTTTTCATTATGTTTGGGTAGGGGGGCCTTTGTATAAAGAGTACTGGCAATCCATGGCACAAATGGCTGTACTTTTGAGAAAAGCCAAGTCTTCCTATCGGATTCATGTGTGGGTTGACTCCCCAAAAAATATTGAATGGTTGAAGGAAAAGCAATCGGATGGGACACGAATCAAAATTAGAAATGGGGAAATCGATTGCTACAGACGATTGTTTGGAACGGTTTTAAATATTAAAGAGATTAAAGATCTTAAAACAACGCCTCCCTCTTTTTTGACACCCGAACAATATGAAGAATACTGGAATATTATTAATTTTGAATTACATGGACTTAAAAATTTAGCGGCTTTGGTTGATTTTCTCCGCATTGAAATTTTGCGTCAACAGGGTGGAATTTACCAAGATACCGATCTTATCAAAATGTTCTTCACTTTGGTTCCAGGTGAAGAAGGCCTTATTTTTCCCTTAAACTTTAAAATTATAGACGATAATAATTGTTGGATAGCCTCAACCCCCAATCACCCTATTTTGAATGCCGCCTTAAGATTCAGTTTGATCCATTATTTTGAAAATTTTGCCGATATTCAAGAAAAACGTCGTACCGATAAACCACCCAAACCACCAGGTGATAAGCAGGGGGAAGAATCACCCCGATCGAAGAGGGTTCAGCTTACCCTTGAAATTGCCGGACCTAAACTTTTTCATCGGACAATTATGGGTTTTATTCAAGATGAAAGGCTAAGAAAAGAACTGATTCTATCCTCCCAAGAAGTTCCATCACCACAAACCTCTCTTACGTTTTCTTGGGAGATTTGCCAATCTTTTGAAAGATTACGTCGTTCGTTGCCAAGGGAGATTCCACAATCAAGAAATCGGATCAAGCCACCCAACCGTTATTCTGGCCTTTTTTGGGGCGACCAAACGATACTTGGGTTAGAGATGTTGGATCTTTTTTATAACCTTCTAAACCACCCTAGATTAACGGTTGAGGCGTTTCAATACCTGACTTTTTATATTGGTCGTCTTGCTTGGGAAATTGCCAATCTGCATTCCAAACTTATGTCTTCTTCTTTTCTGTTGTTGGTCGATCAAGGCCACCAACAGGGCCAAATTTTGTCTCAAAAAGCTCATTTATCAGAGGAAGAAGTTGTACAGAACAGAAAGGTCTTTTTAAAGCTTGTGAATTCTTTAAGTGACCACTTACAAACCTGGGTCATAAAGATGCGTGATTCCGATATGAGAAACCTCTTATCGAATACTATTTATTATATTGAGTTTTCACAGTTTCGCTTCTTTTACCGTTGTGATCATACGTGGTTTGGCCAGCCTTATACCATGCGGTCTTTCGATAATGACAATCGCCATCATGATGAAAAATTTTACAAAATCCCTTCCTAGCAGGGGTTTTTCTAAAAGATTCACTCTGCAAAACAAGAAAAGGATTGACCGCATTGCTGAAAAAAGTTACCAATGAGGGCAGTGGCCTGCTTGGTGGAATTGGTAGACACAACAGACTTAAAATCTGTCGCCTTCTGGGCGTGCCGGTTCGAGTCCGGCAGCAGGCACCACTTTCTTAATCAAGAATATCCCCCCTTTTTGTTTGGAGAAGCTTTTTGGAGCACGCCACCCTTCATTCCTTTGATTTAAAAATTTTGCGTGAATACGATATCCGTGGGACTGTCGGTATAAATTTATCTGAAGAAGATGCCTTTTTATTGGGACAGCGTTTTGCTTATAGAATGCATACAGAAGGTTTTAAAACCGTGTGCGTGGGGCGTGATGGTCGTTTAAGCTCTCCCTCTTTGGCTCAGGCCTTAATCAACGGTCTTGTTCAACATGGTCTTGAGGTCAAAGACATCGGAATAGGTCCCACACCCATGTTGTATTTTGCCGTTAAGCATTTAAAAACCGATGCAGGCATTATGGTAACAGGTTCTCACAACCCTTCCCAAGACAACGGGTTTAAAATGACCTTGGCTCACCGTCCGTTTTTTGGGCAAGATATCCAACAGCTAAATCACCCTATCCCAACCTATACCGGCCCTTGTGGATTTGTTGAGAAGGTCGCCATAGAGCAGGCCTATTGTGATAGGTTGTTACAGGACTATAAACCAGGGCGCCACCTTAAAATCGCATGGGATCCAGGAAATGGAGCGGGAGGTCGAATTGTTGAAAAATTAATTCAGTCCGATAGGCTCGCCGTTCAGTCGTTTCCTATCAATACACAGATTGATGGAAACTTTCCCAACCACCATCCAGACCCTACTATCCCCAAGAATCTTCAACAACTGATCAAAATGGTGATAGAAAAAGAGTGTGATCTAGGTATAGCTTTTGATGGGGATGCAGACCGAATTGGCGTTGTTGATGGCAAAGGTCGTATCCTGTGGGGCGATCAACTGATGATTCTTTGGTCTCGTAATATTTTAGAAAAAAGTCCGCAAGCCACTATCATCGCTGATGTTAAGGCCAGTCAGACTCTTTTTGATGATATTAAGGCTCATGGTGGGCATGGAATTATGGCCCGAACGGGCCATTCCCTGATTAAAATGAAAATTGCGGAAACGGGCGCTCTTTTAGCAGGGGAAATGAGTGGCCATATTTTCTTTGCCGATACTTACTATGGGTATGATGACGCTTTGTATGCCGCTGTGCGGCTTTTAAACATTTTGCATCACGTCCCCTATACTTTAAGCGAGTTGTATGACCAGTTGCCAACATGTCTTAATACACCCGAAATACGAATTGATTGTGATGATGATCAAAAATTTAAAATCATTGAGCAAATTCAACAATTACTTCGTCAAAAGGCCCTTGAATTTAATGATGTCGATGGAGTTCGTCTTTCAACAGGTGATGGCTGGTGGTTGTTAAGGGCTTCTAATACCCAGGCCCTTTTGGTTGCCCGATGTGAATCATCCACACACGAGGGTTTAGAAAGGCTTAAAAAGAATTTGCAGTCCTATTTAACACCTTTTGGTTTAAAAATACCTGAATAAAAGACATTCCTTAGAAAAATCACAATAAAGTATCTCGACAAGAGAGAATAATAAGCCATATTGTCGCCTGTATAAAATAATTCGGGGGGGCTTTTATGAAATTTTTAACCTCTTTAACACGTGAACAAAAAGAGGCCGTTGGCCTGCTTCAGATTGGTACGTTTCTTGAATATTTTGACCTGATGCTTTATGTGCATATGGCCGTTCTTTTGAATGAGCTTTTTTTCCCCAAAACCGATCCTCATACGGCTTCTTTAATTGCGGCTTTTGCCTTTTGTTCTACCTATGTGTTGCGTCCTTTTGGTGCCCTTATTTTCGGTTATATTGGCGACACCATAGGGCGAAAAACAACCGTTATTATTACCACCATGATGATGGCTACGTCCTGTATTATTATGGCCAACCTTCCAACTTATGCACAAATCGGAGTTACAGCTGCCTGGGTTGTTACTATATGCCGTATGATACAAGGTTTGTCTTCCATGGGGGAGGTGATTGGAGCAGAAGTATATGTTTCAGAGATCACCCAGCCACCTGCTGGTTATGCTGCTGTTTCTTTTATCAGTGTTGCTTGCGCGGTAGGAGCAATGGCAGCTGTGGGTATCGCAGCTTTGACGACTCGTTACGGCTTTAACTGGCGTACAGCTTTTTGGATTGGTGCTTGTATAGCGGTTGTTGGGTCTGTGGCACGGACTCGTTTACGTGAAACCCCAGAGTTTGTGGATATGAAACGAAAAATCAAAAAGACTATTGAAGAAGCCAAGATTAAAGATCCAGAAAAAACTAAGAAAATATGGGAAAATGCCGCAAAAAAAATGAAAGCAAAAATTCCTACTCCAACTCTTATTAGCTGTTTTTTTGTAAATTGTGGTTGGCCGCTCTCCTTTTATTTAATCTATATTTATTTTAATCCAATCCTGAAAAATACTTATGGATATACAGCAGAAGAAGTTATTTTTCATAACTTTATTTTGACCATCGCTCAAGTCATGGTTTTTATGATGTGGTCGATTATGACCTATTACATTTATCCTTTAAAAATCTTAAAAATAAAAGGGATGCTGTCTTTAGTGCTTATGGCGAGCATACCTCTTTGGTTATTAATGAGCAGAAGCGCTTGGGATATCTTCGTACTACAAACACTTATTTTAACATTCAGTTTACATAATTTTCCTGGCCAGTATATTTTTCTTAAACGATTACCCGTTTATCGTCGTTTCACAGCCAGCGGTTTTATTTATGCCTCTGCCCGTGGTTTAACTTATGTTATCGCATCTTTTGGAATTGTTTATTTAACGGATTGGTTAAATCATTGGGGCTCTCTTTTAGTTACCATTCCTTCTTGTTTAGCTTATTTGGCAGGTGTGCGTTATTTTGACAAATTAGAGAAGAACGCTCCAAGTCGTTCGGAATCTTCTTCATCGTTTCACCACGCCGCCGCCTAGTCATTATTTGGAGGTAAGATATTTTTCAGGATCGGCTGTTTTTTGATCAGAAGAAGAAGGACAACACAAACCAGTGCCAGAATTGATAAAACCTTAAAACTGTTTAGATAAGCAATGTATTCTGCCTGGTTTGTGATTTCATTATCCCACTGTGCCAGCCCCACGTCTTCACAAGGATTCCAAGGAAAAGATAAAGACTTTATGTCGGCTGTTTTGTTGTAGGGAGTGATAAATTCGGTCAAATAGGCATGATTACGATAACTGCTGCGGGTTAAAAAGCTTTCCATAATTGAAATTCCAAGGCTTCCCCCGATGTTTCGCGTTAGATTGTAAAGACCCGAGGCTTCGTTATGTTGGTTAGGCATCAGGGTGGAGAACGTTAAAGTGCTCAGTGGGACAAAGATAAATCCCAAACCAAATCCCAACAACCCTCCTGAGATAATCAGCAATTCTTCTCCCATAAGGGGGCTATAACCTGTCATAAGTTTTAAAGACAGTGCTGTTGTAACAAATCCTATGGATAGCAAAAAAGAAGGGTTCATTTTTTCGACCAGTTTTCCCACGATCACCATCGCCATAAGAGTTCCTATTCCCCGAGGGACCATAATAAGACCCGAGGTGAAAACAGGATAATTCATCAAATTTTGCAAAAAATTAGGAGTGAGGGTCAGTGAGGATTGCAAAATAGCCCCCATAGAAAAACCCAAAATTATTCCCATCATAAAGTGATGATTCTTAAATAAAGATGAGTTGAAAAAAGGGTGTTTTGTCGTAAGAGAGTGGGCAACAAAAAAATAGAGAGAAGTTATCATCAGCATCAGCTCGATCCTGATTTCCATTGAAGCTAACCAATCCAGTTGTTCCCCTCGATCTAAGCTGAGTTGTAAGGTTGTTAGAAAGACGCTGAGAAGTAAAAATCCTTTAACATCAAAGTGTTGAACGTGTTTTA
>JAJZHT010000116.1 GCA_021804455.1 Pseudomonadota bacterium
ATCTTCTTGGGTAAAAATCAAATAACGTCCATTCGGTGACCAATCAGGAGCTTCGACCAAAAATCCTTGGGCTATTAAACGCTCATCTGTTCCTTGGGGTGTCATCAAACCAATATAAAATCGTCCCTTAAGCTGCTTGGTAAAGGCGATAAGATCACCTCGTGGTGACCACACCGGTTGAGAGTACTTTCCTTCACCAAAACTGATCCGACGAACATTCCCGCCGCTACGATCCATGATATAAATTTGTTCTCCTCCCTCACGGTCACGATCCGAGGTAAAAACAATCTGTTGATTATCGGGTGAGAAACAGGGCGATGTATCAATCGATCGATGAGACGTTAAAGGAGTCAGAGTAGTGGTGTCCAAATCAAAACGATAAATCGCGCTGCTGCCGTTTTTGACCAAACTCATAATTAAGCTTTTTGAATCGGGGGAAAAACGAGGGGCATAGGTCATTTCGCCAAAATCACGTAAAATTTTACTGAGGTTGACCATTCGGGACTCTGACTTGGTGGTTAAATCCATCAGATGAACTTGGGCATTATTTTCTATGTAACCTAAATAAGCAATCATCTTGCCATCGGCAGAATACCGGGGCATAAGAACCAGATTTTTACCGTCCGTTAACGCTTCACTGTTGGCGCCATCCTGATCCATTCGCATCAGACGTTTTTTAATATTTTTACCACGAGGCCCCATCGTTTCGACGTAGACAACCTGGGTGTTAAAATATCCTGCTTCATTGGTTACACGGCTGTAAACAGCGTCAGCGATCATATGGGCCATTTTTCGCCATTTTAACCGATCACTGGTCAGACTTAAACCTTCCATTTGTTGTCCTGTAATCACATCATAAAGGCGAAAGTGAATGGTGATTTGACTGCCACCTGCGCTTTCAATTTTTCCGCACAGTAAAAAACGTGCTTTAATGGCGCGCCAGTCGGAAAAACGGGGGGACTGAGCTGCTAAAGATTCCTCGGTTTGGATAAAGGCCATGCGGTTTATCAATTCAAATAAACCAGAGCTTTCAAGATCTGCCCCTACGAGTTTAGCAATATCCTCTCCTAGCACCCTAAGAGTGGAATCGGAATTATAAAAATAGGTAATGGCAATCGGATCAGGCCGGACAAGACCTTGGGTAATTTCAACCTTAAGGGCATGGGCCAAAGAAACACAGCCTAAAAAGATAAGGCCGAGAATAAATTTTGAGGCGGATTTCATTTTTGTATCTCACTTAATTTTCTAATACATATCTTTTGGGTTGAAACTGAATTCTAGATCTTTCCATTGATCGTACTTTTCCTTGGGCAGGGGCAGGGGATTGCACTGGGGGTCAAGAACTGCCCGTTGAGCACTTTCGGCGGCTGTTCGAAAGGCGCTGTCTTGAGCCATACGATTTTCATGAACAATTTCGGCCTTACGTACGGTTCCATCTTTGCCAATTTCCATCTTAATATCAACGGTCATATCTTTGGCCCCTTTGATTCCGGCGGGAACAACCCAACACTTACGAATATGTTGGCGTAAAACATCAATTTCAGAGGCGGTCACAACAGGGCCTACAGTTTGAGCAGGCGCTCCTTCGTCTCCTTCATTGGTATCGTCATTTTGACTCACGTCTTTTAACAAATCATCTAAAGCAGCACGGGGTTGTTTCTTGGCCTTAGAGTCAGGTTTTTGATTGGTTTTTTTGACCGATTTATCTTTTTTTAGGTTAATTTCGGCTTTGGTTGGTTTCTTTTCAGCCTTTTTAGGTTGATCTTTTTTTACTTCTGGCTTTTTAGGTTTGGGTGGCTCCTTCTTTTTTTCTTCTTTCTTGGGTTCTTTTTTAGGCTCTTTTTTCAAAACGGGGGCCACATCTTCTGGCTTTGAATCTTGTAAAGATTCTTGGTGTTGAGGACTCTTTTTTTCTTCAGGTGTCGATGTTTTTTCAGCTTTAACCGGAGGGTGAGTTTCGGCCGTTGTCGCTTCAGGTTGAGAAGGTTCTGGTTTTTTTTCAGGTTCAGGGGGGACAGATTCTGGTTTAGGCTTAGCAGCTTCTAATTTTTGGCTTGGGGATAATTGGGGCGCTGCCGAAGTTTCGGCAATTTGGACAAAGTCGATTAAAAGGGGTTGTTGGTTTTTAAGGGTTGTTTGAAAAGGATCCCCGATTCCAACAGCAAACAGTAGAAGGACAAAAGCGTGAAGAATCAGGGAGGCAAATACAGCACGCTTCATCGATTATCCTCGTTGGTGGAGAGTGGCAGAAGTTGTTGGAGTTATAGGACGATTTATTTTTGGGGAGCTTTGCCGAGAAGGGCGTTGTGTTTTTGAAGGTGCTGTTGGCATTTCAGCAATCAAAGAAACTTTAGAAAAACCACCTGCGGCAATAGCACCCATAATCTCCATGACCTGCCCATAAGGCAACTTTTTATCGCCCCGTACATAAATTTTAGCATCAGGGTTGCTGCCCGTAATCGCCTGCAGGCGTCCAATCAGCGTCTCCCTAGGCATTTCCGTTTCTTGCAGGAAAATACGACCTTGCTCATCAACCGAAACCACCAAAGGTTCAACTTGGTCGTTCATCTGTGCTGCCTGGGTTTTGGGAAGATCAACGGGAACGCCAACCGTCAACATAGGGGCTGTTACCATAAAGATGATTAATAACACCAACATAACATCGACCAAAGGAGTGACGTTAATGTCGCTGTTGGCGCGGAAATGTCGTTGACGACGTTTTGGACGCGTGGAAGTGGGGTGAAGGGAATGTGCCATTAGAGAGACTCTTCGAGTTGTCGGGAAATGATGGCACCAAACTCATTGGCAAAAACATCCAAACGGTTGGCATAGCGATTCAGATCGCTGGAAATCTTGTTATAAGCAATGGCGGCTGGAATGGCGGCAATTAACCCAATCGCTGTGGCAAAAAGAGCCTCGGCAATACCGGGAGCGACAACCGCCAGATTCGTATTTTGTTGCCCGGCAATTGCCTCAAAGCTGTTCATGATCCCTAATACCGTTCCAAACAACCCAATAATAACCGCGTTTGATCCTAAAGAAGCTAAAAATCCCATATGGCGTTCGAGGTGTTCCATATCGCGGCTGAGGCTTAACTGCATCACTCGATCAATACGTTGTTCCAAAGTTCCACGCATTTCTGTGGTGCGCGCCATGCCTTTGGCAATGGAACGACGCCATTCGCGCATCGCAGCGCAGAATATAGAAGACATAGGGTCAAGAACACGATTATGAATACGATCAAAAAGATCGTCCAAAGCTCCTCCTGACCAAAAAGATTCCTCGAAATGGTCAGCGGCTTTATTCAGGCGTTGAAGACGATAAATTTTATGGAAAATAATGGTCCAGGACCAAATCGATGCCAGAACCAAACCCAACATGACCAGCTTAATAACCGGTTCGGCCCCCCAAAACAAGTCCCACATGGATAAACCATGCGTTACAATAGGTGCTGCGTTATCGGACAGGGGTTGAACAAGATTTTGGCTGTGAGCCATTGCTTGGTTGGCAGCCGTTTGTAGTGATGAATGATCCATAAATAAACTTACCTTTATACTTCTAATATCTTAACGTCTAGGGCCCTTGTTATGAATTTTGGAATACGAACAGGTCGGGATGTGGGAGAAGCCTGATCAATATAAGCCAAAGTTACATTTGCTTTTACCAAAAGCTTTCCTTCTCTGACAATAGATTGATTCATTGTAGCACGGGCTCCTGTGATGGAATCAAGAGTTGTAAAAACTTGCAACGTATCCCCCAGTTTTGCGGCAGATAAAAATTGTATGGCCATCGTATAAACCACAAACATATGGTGGTGATCTTTGATAAGCTGGGCATGATCGATTCCTTTATGATACAGTAGCATCGTGCGCGCCCGTTCCATATATTTTAGGTAATTGGCGTGATAGACAAAGCCGCCTGCGTCTGTGTCTTCAAGATAAACTGTTAGTGTATAGGGTAAAGTGTCTTTCATCGTTAAAATTTTGTCAATGTTCAGCCTTGTGTTAAGCACCTTTTGCTATGGTGCCCCGTTTTTAGAATCTTCTTGCCGATCTATCAAGATCGTAACCAGTTTTAGCATTCTAAAAGACTTTGTAGAAAAAATCACCTGGGGAGTGCCCAATATTTTTATTGAATCGATTGTTCCTGTAGAGGCTGATCCTCATACTTATCAGCCCACGCCCGAAGATTCAAAGACTTTGGCAAAAGCTGATTTGATATTTATGAACGGCCTTGATTTTGAAAAAGGTTTGGAAAAATTGGTGGCAAGTTCGGGATTTCAGGGGAAAGTTTGTTTTGTCGCGGAAGGTATGGACGCGCGTACAAAGCCTCTTGATCCTCATCTGTGGCATGATGTGCAAAAGGCTGGGGACTATGTTAGGGGTATTGTTGC
>JAJZHT010000117.1 GCA_021804455.1 Pseudomonadota bacterium
CGAAGTTGGGTGCGCAACCCTGTTTTAAGATGTTTCTTTGATGAAAGATCTTAAACGTGCCCTGGATGAGGATCTTAAAAGCGCTTTTAAGATCATACCGGAATGAAAGAAAGGATGGTATCCTTTTTGTCAGAACTGCCCTTATAAAGGGGCAGGGGGAAGGTTGTGTCGAGGAGGTGCGTGGGGCGGGAACGCACAGGGGAACCGATGATGGGCGGGCCCCGCAAAGGTCACCCTTGGGCTTTATCAAAAAAGCCCCCAGTAGCAAGAATCGATCACGTTACCTTACTGATCAAGGGAAAATCTAAAAAATACAAAAGGCTTAACTCCTTTGAGGCTACGCATAAAGAATTTATTGACAAGGAAAACCAAGGATATTGGGCAAATTGGGACGGGTTATTCCAATGAAAAAACGGATCAGAACCTGCAGAAAACCTTAAATCATAATTTTCATGTGTAGGCCCTGACCCACTCCCTCTTAATTCAAAAACAAAAAGCCGAGGATAAGATGTTGTACAGTTAACCCTCTACAAAATGAAACCAGGTTCTTGCTTCCAGATCTTGGTTCTCATCGACTTTATGGAAACTTCGTTCTTTGTACTCATTTTAGAGGGGTTCAATCCCAAGTGAACCCCTCTATTTTTTTTGTAAGGATTATCCCCTACCTTTTCTGGACGTTCATAAACCCTTCTGTCATTTCTGTTTCTTTTTAACTATGCATATCCATCCTGCTCTTTTTAAGGGTATTATTGATTTGTTCTTGAAGGGTTACCCCAAAAACTGTTCCTACGGTTTCAGAAATTTTTGGAATTTTATAAGGTAAAGGTTCAAAAGAGCTTAAAGAATCCGTTTCTTGGGGAATTTGTTTCTTTAAGGAAAAAGTTAATTTATTTCCTAAGCCGATCTGATAAGATTTTTCATGGTTAATTGATTCGTTCTCCGTAAGGTGTTGATAGAAAGACTTATTTCTTTCTTCAATGATTTCATGTCTTTTTAAAGTCTCTTGGGTTCCCGTATTAAGAGAAAAACTGCCTAGAGTAAGAGAATTCAAGATAGGCTTTGGAAGCGCCATTAATTTTTGTAAAGCAATTTCGCCTTTCGACAAAAAAGGTTCTTGAGAAAGACTGGGGAATTTTTGATCAACAAAATCCTCAATAAAAGATTTAACAAGGTCAGAAAAAGGCTTGTTTGGATCAAAAAAATGTTGTGATACAGAAAGGGTGATACCTTTAGATTCCATAACCTTAGGTTTTTCTTGTTTGAATTCACAAGCAAAAGTGACCATACCTCCTTCCTTCGTTTTAAAAGAAGTGTCTATTTTAACATTCGTAAATATAGGGCTGCCATCCCGGTGTTCACTCAACAATAAAGAAACAGGATAGTTTTTTTGGCTAGAAGGGGGACCAAACGCCATTAACGGCCCCATAAGATGGGAAGGAGAATCGGTAGCACAGGCATCGTAAAAAAATTGTAAAAAGAAAATTGCAGTAAAATATTTTTGGAAATTTCGCATAAGAGACTCGTCCTTGTTATTTAATTTTAAATTATATTTCATAACAAAAAAACTAATAAAAAACATAATTAATTTTTAGATAAATCACAGAAAGGTCTGTTAAATTTCCAGCTTAGCCAATTCTTGACGAGCCAGACATATTTTCTGGGTTTTCTAAATCATGAAAACCATATAAAAATAATCATTATTATTTTACGGTAAATTTCTATTTTGGCGGTCATTCATCGACTTTATGCTTTTTTTCAATCTTCTCCCAAAAGATTTTCTTTTCTTTTGGGTCTGATGGCCAGTACCGCCTTTGCGCCCCTACATTGGTTTTTAATTTTAGTCCCTTGTCTAGCAGGCTTCCTTCTTCTGATTCATGAGAAAACACCACAACAAGGATTACTCTTGGGCTTTCTCTTTGGATTAGGACATTTTAGTACCGGTCTGTATTGGATCCAACACGCTTTTACAGTCGTTAATATGGGGTCCTTAGGTCCGATCGCTGTCATGGGACTTGCTTCTGTTTTGGCTGTATTCCCTGGTTTGGTGGGGGCCTTGACAACTTTATGGTCTACCACTCGGTTACAGCAAGTTTGGATTTTCTCCAGCCTTTGGGCCCTTATGGAATGGTTGCGAAGTTTTATTTTTACTGGTTTTCCCTGGAACCTTATCGGTTACACATGGGATACACCTCTTCTACAAATAACGGCGTGGGTTGGCATTTATGGATTATCCTTTTTAACGGTTCTAACAGCTACCAGTTTTGCCAGTCGATCTTTCAGGTTTATGGGCAGCACCACAACTCTTTTGATCGTTTTGTGGGCAGCAGGCTCTTACCGATTGCACTATGCCCCTTTTCTTGAAAATCAAGACATTCCCATCCGTCTTGTCCAAGCATCGATCCCCCAGGGTTTAAAATGGCGACCCGAACAACAGGAAAAAAACCTACAACTTTATATCAGTTTGTCTCATTTAGAAGCAGAACGTCCCTTAAAGATAATTCTTTGGCCCGAGGCGGCAGTAACCATCCCTTTTACAGAAACTTCACCAATTATTGATATTTTAAAGACAGCGGTTCCCGCGGGGGGAGTCCTCATCACAGGAGGGATTAGAACATCCGAAACAAAAGACCCTTTCCCCCAGGTTTATAACAGTCTTTTTGTCTTAAACGAAGAGGGAAAAATTCTTAATTCCTACGACAAGGTTTACTTAACCCCCTTCGGTGAGTACGTCCCCCTTAAAAAATTGTTAAGGATTGAAAAACTCACGTCGGGGAGCCTTGACTTTAGTACAGGCTCTTCCCCAAAAGTTCTCTTCACGCCTTCTCTTCCCCCCTTCCAACCGTTGATTTGTTATGAAGGAATCTTTCCCAATATCGTGCAAGGTTCAAAAAGACGAGCCGATTGGTTTGTAAACTTGACAAATGATGCCTGGTTCGGCGAAAGTTGGGGGCCTTATCAACATTTGGCCATCGTTAGGGTTCGATCTATTGAGCATGGGATTCCACTTATTAGGGCCGCGAATAATGGAATTTCAGCAGTGGTTGACAGTTACGGTAGAATTTTATATGAATTAAAATTAAATCAGATTGGTTTTGTGGATTTTTTCTTACCAAGACCAATTCCCGAGCCAACCTTTTACAGCCATTGGCGGGAATTTCCTTTTATGGGTATGATGATAATGGGACTATTAATAGGATATTTATGTCGACGAAAAAGAACAGGATAGAAAAGACAAAGTATTATAGTGATCCTATTGATGCCCATATTGGTAGTCGTATTAAATCAAGACGAAACTCTTTGGGGATGACCCAACAACAATTGGCAAAAATTCTTACCATAAGCTTTCAACAAGTTCAAAAATACGAAAAAGGCATTAATCGTATGGCACCTCGCCGATTGCTCGAGGTTGGTCATGCTCTTAAAGTGAACGTATCCTATTTCTTTGAAGGTATGGACCATAAAGAGATTCCTTTCTGTTCAGGTTTGGCTGAAGATGGCCCGCCTCTTCAACTTTCTTCACCCAGTCTAGAGGAAGAATTGCTTGGTTATTTTAGCAGCATTTCGAACCCTTATTTGCGTCAACAAATTATCAATCTGGTTAAAACCATCTCTTATATCTAATTTTCCAAGAAGAACCCTTTTTTGCAAACATAAGATATAAGATTGGGCAGAAAAAGCCCTAAGGCCGACAAAATGTAATCACAGTGTGACCATAAACCCGTTGTTGATCAATCCGGAATTGTCTCAACTTTTCAGGTTTATCTTGCAAAGAAGTCTCAATACAAAGCAAAGTTTCAGGTTTCAACCAACCCTGAACCTGTAAAGCTTCACAGCTTGGCTCGACCAACGCTTGTTGATAGGGCGGGTCTAAAAAGACAAGATCCAGGGGTTGCAGAGCTGCGGGCAAAACAGGAAGATTGGTTTTTATAAGACGACTCTTCTCCCCTGCGTTTAAAGACTGAATATTATCGATCAAGATTGATAAAACCCTGGGATCTTTTTCAAAAAAATAAACACAAGAGGCCCCTCTTGATAAAGATTCTAAACCTAAGGCTCCGGATCCTGCAAAAAGATCAGCAACTATTTTTCCCTCAAACTCAAACCCATAGCTATGAATCAAAATATTAAACAACGCCTCTCGCGTCCGATCAGTGGTAGGACGCGTCATCGAGGAAGGCGGAACTTTTAACAGACGATGGCGCCATTGTCCCGCAATAATCCGCAACATACCCATTGTTTAAAATTTAAAAATAGAGTCTGGGACCAAACCAGAATTATTAATCACCATCGTTCCAGGAACAAATTGCACCAGCGTTTGATTCCCCTGCATATCCAGGACCACCCATTGTTCCAAAGCTTTTAAATTGCCATTCGGATATAATGAAAA
>JAJZHT010000118.1 GCA_021804455.1 Pseudomonadota bacterium
TAAAAAGAAAAATTTGTATTTATCTTGGTCTTCCCCTTGTAAATTTTTAAGAACTTTAACAAGGGGGCGATTGTTAAAAGACTTTTTCAATTCTGTTGAGACCGAAAGAGATTGAGGAAATGATAAAATCAGGCGTCGTCCATGCTCGGCAAAAGTTCGTAATCGGCTAATAGCAAGTTGTCCATAGAAGGTTCCTGGATGCAACGAGGCTTTTTGATACCAGTTGATTGATTCTATTTTAAGGCCAAGATTTTTAGCGGCTTCGCCTGCCCAAAAAGCAAAACGTGATTGACTTTGAGGAGTTTTGACCAAAGGATATACTTTTTTAAATTGTTCAAAGGCACGCCGAGGTTGATTTAAAAATCTTAACTGCAACCATCCCATCATCCACGAAGCATGAACGAAATTTTCCCCTTCTTTCAGGCGGTGTTTTTGAAGAATAGCAAAAGCTTGGCGATAATGCTTATTTTCGATGTAGTGACGTGCCAACCGATTTCTTTCAGTCCACCAAAATTCAGCAAATTTTTTTTCTTCCTCTGGAAAAGACTGTTCTAAAAGAGCCAACGCCTCAGGATATAAATTACGCCGTCGATACCACTTGATCTGCTCATAAACCAAAGCGGGATTATCCTTTGCAAAAATGCGATGGTTTTCAAGTTTTGCCTTGGCATCCTCTTGTAAAGACAAAAAAGCCAAACGTACGTTAACCGTATCTTTTTGATGCTGAGTCAGATAAGGGAACAAGGCCTCGACTGCTTGGCGATCCTCCTTATAAAGAAAATATGAAGCGCGCTTTTCTGTATCCTCTGATGTTAAAAATTGGCCAAAATGTTGGTAAAATGTTTTAAGACTATCAGAACTAAATTCAAACTCTCTCCAGGCTTTCTTGATAATGTTTTTGGCCTCTGGGGTTTGCCCTGCTTTCATAAGGGCTTTGGCATAGGCAAAGGCCCCCTCGGCTGTTACAGGGGGATGTTTTTGAAACCAAGGGATTATAAACGTGGAAGACTCTTTACCATCAAGGTTTTTTTCAGCTTTTTTGATCAACGTTTTTTGACTGGGCCAATCAGGGTGTTTTTCTAAAAAAGCTGTAATCTCCCGAAAAGAAGCTTGTTCTTCATACAAGAATTTCCATCTTTGAAAATCCTCTGAAGGGGAGGAAAAAGAGGATGAAATCCAAAAAAAGACTCCTCCCCACGCAATAAGAAGCTTGGCATTTTTTTTGAACGACAGTATCTTGGGCATACGATTCTAACGCAAAATCTCGTGTGGTTATGAAGTTTTCAGGCTCAATGGTCGCCCTTGTCACTCCCTTTTATCAAAATAAAGTGGATATTCCTGCTTTGCAAGGTTTGGTTGAATGGCATTGCCAACAAGGCACCCAGGGAATTATTATTTGCGGTTCGACAGGAGAAGGGAATTTACTCACAGATCACGAACGAGATCACGTTATTGAAACGGCGGTTAAAACCTCAGCCAATCGTCTCCCCATCGTTGTCGGCTGTGGATCCCCTTCAACAGCCCAGGCTATTGCTATGGCCAAACGCGCCGAGGAACTGGGTGCTGATGCTGTGTTGGTTGTATCGCCCTATTATGTTAAACCTAGCCAGGATGGACTTTATCAGCATTTTTTAAGTCTTCACGACGCCATTGGCTTGCCTGTTATTCTCTATAACAATCCCGGTCGTTGTGTTGTTGATATTTCCCTTGATCTGATCTACCAGCTGGCCGAATTGCCAAGAGTTGTTGCTTTAAAAGATTCGACAATGGATCTAAGCCGATCCACGGTTTTGCGTCAGCGTTTAGGAAACCGATTGTCTTTATTATCGGGAGATGATCCGTTTTCGGCCGCCTATCTTGCCCAAGGTGGAGATGGCTGTATTTCCATTACAGCCAATGTTGTCCCCGCCTTATGCCAACAGTTGTACCAAGCATGGGTTCAGCGCGACATACCTTTGTTTCAGTCCTTAAATCAAAAATTAATGCCTTTGCATCTCGCCCTTGTCGCTGAGACAAATCCCTGTCCCGTTAAATACGCTGTCTCCGCTCTGGGAAAAATTCGCCACGAAGTACGGTTGCCTCTTTTACCCATTCAATCTGAGACAAAACAAAGGGTCGATCACAATCTGAAACTCCTGGGGCTTATTTAATATGGCGTCTCCTTCTGCCTATCGTGTGGTGGCGCAAAATCGTCGGGCACGTTTTGATTATGACATTAGCGAAACCTTCGAAGCGGGAATCTTGCTGTCAGGTAGTGAGGTGAAATCCTTGCGTGCAGGGAAATCCAGCATTAACGAATCTTTCGCCGGTGAAATGTCTGGAGAAATTTATTTATTTAACGCCAACATTCCAGAATACTTAGAAGCCAATCGTTTTAATCACGAACCCCGTCGCCCCCGAAAATTATTGTTACACAAACGTCAAGTCCAAAAATTATTGGGCGCCATTCGACGAAAAGGCATGACAATTGTTCCTCTCCAGCTTTATTTTAATGCCAAGGGCAGAGCCAAGGTTGAAATTGGCTTAGCACGAGGTAAAAAAACCGTGGATAAGCGCGAAACCATCAAACAACGAGATTGGGAAAGAGACAAAGCGCGTATTTTGAAAAATAACGATTAAATTCTTTCATAACAAAAGGAAAGATCCGTCAGTTGTTCATATGAAAACAGATTTATCATATTTATTCAAAGCTCCGTATGCCTTCTTAAAAAATCAAGGAAGGTATTTTGTTCACCACCCTCATGCCTTCATGCCCCAGGCCGTTTTGGTTTTTGATACATTAATGGCGTTTCTTTCCCTCTTTATTGCCCTCTATCTTCGGGTGGGAGACGAGTTTTTAGATTATTCACCCCAGTTTATTTTAAAAAATATGTTGGTCTTTGCCCTGGTCAGCGCCAGCCTCTTTTATTGGATGCAAACCTATCGTACTTTATGGCGTTATATTGCTTTTGAAGATATGATTCCCTTGTCTTTAGCGGCCATCCTTGCGTCTATTTTGTATTTTCCTTTGATGATCCTGATTGCCCAACAGGAGTCAATGCCCCGATCTGTGGCCATTATTAATACCTTGGTTTTAGTTTTACTACTCGCAGCCCCTCGCTTTCTTTACCGTCTTAGTTACGAGCGAAATCTGCATCAACATCTCCAACAAAACGCCGAAGCATCTGTTCCTGTCCTTTTGATTGGGAACAGCCATCATGCAGAAGTTTTTATTCGCGAATCAGCCCACAGCCCCCATCTTCCCTATCATCCTATTGCCTTGGTAACTTTAGACGAGGAAGAAACGGGCCGCCAAATTCACGGCGTTCCCATTATAGGGAGTCTTAAGGAATTGGATATTATTTTAAATAACTACCAACAAGAAAATTTGCTGCCAAAACAGCTTATTATTACCCATACTCAACTGAGCGGAGAGAACCGGCGGTTGATCAGCCAGGTAGCCCGTGCTTATGGAGTAACCCTTATGCATTTGCTTCATCACTTTTCAGTTGATGTCCTGGATCCACAAGAATAAGGATAGCAAAAGAGCCTATTGTTTATTTGACTCTTTTATCGGCACCCAACCCCGAAGAGATGTTATCATACCATATAAGGTTTGGATTTCTTGCTCGGTAAGGTTGGTTCTCGTCCACAGACTTTGTAGGTTTCTCCACATAACGGGTTTTTTAGAAGCCACACGCCAAAAGTTAACGTCATCTAAATTCTTTTCTAAAAAATGAAGAAATTGACCGATCTGCTTTTGGTCAGCTTTTTTTGTTTGGCCCACCTTAAACGTACAACCAAACGGTGATGTTTTCGCCTGATAAAATTCGTAACTGATCATTCCAACAGCTTGCGCCAAATTAAGGGAGGAAAAGTTAGGATCAACCGGAACCTGAATAATTCTTTCACAGCGAGCTAAATCATCATTGGTTAAACCTGTTCTTTCAGGACCAAAAACAACCCCCGTTAAAGACTGTGATTTAAGAGCGTGCGTTGCAAAAGCAGCAAAAGATCGGGGTGTTTCGTAAATCTTAATCATATCCCGCTGGCAGGCTGAGGTTCCAAAAATATAGTGTAAATCAGTTATGGCCTCTTCTAAACAGGAAATTACCCTAGCCTGTCGCAAAAGCTTCGCCGCTCCTACGGCGGTTGCTAAAGCTTTAGGATCAAAAGGATCCACTTGGGGACGAACAAGGCGTAATTCCGTTAAACCAAAATTAGCCATCACCCGTGCCACCGCCCCTAAATTTTCAGGCAATTGCGTTTCAACCAAAATTACAACCAGCACATGATCCCCCTAGATATGCCGCCACATCGTTTCTTTTCCTTTATCTTCCAACTGAATTCCATAATCCAACAGTTGTTGACGTATGGC
>JAJZHT010000119.1 GCA_021804455.1 Pseudomonadota bacterium
AAGCCATACCTGCAAAACAACGGTTGGACAAAAACGTGACAAAACCACAGCCGCATTCACAGCCTGGCGTCCTCCTGCAAGAACCAAATCAGGGTAGGGAGTTTGAAGAGAATCTGCCGTTTTCTTTTGAAGGAAATCAGGGGTGTGGAAAAAAGTCATCAGCTGGGGTGGGAACCAACGATAAGGTTTTTTTAATTCTATCCACTTTTTTTCAATCTTAACCCCATAATCAGCTTCTAACCACTCCGATAAAGCTAAACACTGCCGGTAGGTGCCAATCTTCCCTTTATCGCATAAAACCCAAACTGTTTTCATGCGCTTTGTTGTACCATAACGTCCTCACAGCGATAGCATACATCTGGGTGGACGCGGGTACCCTCATGAACTTGATCTTCCCCGACTTCAGGAAGAACACGCCAACAACGCTGACATTTTTCACCCAGGGCAGGATTCACAACAGCCCCGACATCAGGAACATCTTCCAAAATAACTGCACCGGCTGGAGGTTGGGCAATGACCACAGTTGCAGCCGACGTAATCGCCAGTTCGGCCCAATCCATCTCTTGCAGCAGACCTGAAATTTCAGAGGGAACGTATAAGGCCACATGGGCCTGCAAACTTGAACCGATGGTTTTGGCGGATCGTTCCAATTCGAGAGCGCTGGTGATAACCCGCCGCACATCCCGAAGCGTTTGCCAACGCATGGCCAAATTGGGTTGATGCCAAGAATTCTTTATTTCTGGAAACGTCTGTTCGTGAATGCTTTGACGCTGGGATTGAGGAGCCAAAGGATAAGCCTGCCATGCTTCCTCTGCTGTGAAACTAAGAACAGGCGCTAACCAATGCACCAAGGATAAAAAGACCTGATTCATTACGGTTCGTGTTGCACGGCGTTTCAAAGAACCTGGTGCATCGCAATAAAGGCAATCTTTACGAATATCAAAATAAAACGCCGATAAATCTACCGAACAAAAAGTATGCAACGCTGTGTAAAACATTGGAAAGTCATAGGTTTCAATACACTTTTGATGCAAGGTTTGTAATTCTGTTAACTGATGCAATACCCACTGTTCCAAATCGGGTAACTCTTGATAGGACACGGCCTCCTCCAGGTTATATCCTGACAAAGCTCCTAACAAATAGCGCAGAGTATTGCGGAGTCGCCGATAGATGTCTTCTTGATATTTTAAAATTTCAGGGCCAATCCGTAAATCCTGCGTATAATCAGACCCTACAATCCATAAACGCAATAAATCTGCCCCCATGGTATGCACCACTTGCTCTGGTGAAACCACATTGCCGGAAGATTTTGACATCTTATAGCCTTTTTCATCCAACACAAATCCATGGGTAATCACCTGACGATAGGGAGCCTTCCCTGTCAATCCAACAGAGGCTATTAAGGAAGACTGAAACCACCCACGATGCTGGTCTGAACCTTCAAAATAAACATCAGCCGGCCAAGATAATTCCGCACGGCCTTTTAAAACAAAATCTTGGGTACAGGCGCTGTCAAACCAAACGTCCAAGATGTCCGTTACTTTTTCATAGTCATCTTCTGAATATTCCCCTCCTAGGAAAAAGGTATCAGGGTGACGGTGCCAAGCTTCAATTCCTTCTTGTTCAAAGGCCTGAATAATGCGTTGATGAACAGCCTCGTCTTTAAGCGGCTCGCCTGTTTTTTTATGTACAAATAAGGGAATTGGCACACCCCAGGTTCGTTGCCGCGATAGACACCAATCCGGCCGATTTTCAACCATACTGCGGATACGGTTGCGTCCTTGAGCAGGGAACCATTCTACTCCATCAATGGCCTTAAGGGCCTGGTCTCGCAAAGCCTCCACATTCAAAAACCATTGGGATGTCGCACGATAAATAAGAGGGGTTTTGGAACGCCAGGAATGAGGGTAGCTGTGGGATAGTTTTCCTGCATACAATAAAGCCCCTACTGATTGCAAAGCTTCCAAAACTTTGGGGGCCACTTTGTAAATGTGCTGATTTGCGAACAAAGGAACATGAGAATAATACGTTCCATCAGCTTGTACTGTGGTCGGAACTTCCAAGTTGTATTTTTGCCCCAGTAAGAAATCCTCCATACCGTGGCCCGGTGCTGTATGCACCAATCCTGTTCCTGTTTCAAGGGTAACATGGTCACCGGGTAAAGCCGGCACCGGAAAATCATACCCCTGCCCCTTCCAAGGATGAGCACACAATGTTCCAGCCAAATCTTTTCCTTTAAAAGTAGCAACCAACCCGTAATCGTGCAATCCCACCGTTTGACAAAAATCTGAAACCAAATCCTTGGCTAAAACAAGGCGCTGTCCTTCCGTCATCAGCCCCGTTTCCGTTAAGACCTCTATCACCACATAATCGAATTCCTCACCATAGGCAATCGCCCTATTCCCGGGCAAGGTCCAGGGGGTGGTTGTCCAAATAACCATTGATGCTGCATTCAGGAAAGAAAGAGAACTTTTAACCACATCAAACTTAACATAAATAGAATCACTGATATGATCTCGATATTCAACTTCAGCCTCCGCCAAGGCTGTTTTTTCCACAACAGACCATAAGACTGGCTTTAATCCTCGGTACAACAACCCCTTTGTGGAAAACTGTAACACTTGCTCGGCAATTTTGGCCTCTGTTTGGGGTGTCATGGTACAATAGGGATTATCCCAATCAGCAACAATACCCAAACGTTGCAATTCTTTATTTTGGGTTGTCATCCATTTTTCGGCAAAAGTGCGGCATTCTTTCAAGAATTCAAGAATTGGAATATCGTCTTTTGAGATTCCTTTGGCTCGATAAGTTTCTTCAATTTTCCATTCAATCGGAAGGCCGTGACAATCCCAACCTGGTACCAAGGGGGCATCATACCCCATCATTTGATACGTTTTGGTGACGATATCCTTTAATACCTCACTTAAAGCGTGACCAATATGGATATGGCCATTGGCATAAGGAGGTCCAAAATGTAAAACAAACTTTTTTCGTCCCGAGGCCTTGGTGCGTAACCTTTGATAAAGGTTAATTTCTTGCCAAAATTTTATAAAATCAGGTTCACGCTGGGATAAACCCGCCTTCATAGCAAAGGAAGTTGTGGGCAAAAAAACAGTGCTTTTATAGTCCATGAAATCATCGTCTGTTGGCGTATCGGTAAACAGTATGTTTATAGGGCAGACCCCCTGCTCCTGACAAGGGGAAAGCACGCCCTTTGTAAAAGAGTTCCACTATATGTGACCTAGAAGCTCAAGGATTAACACATCCTCAACCAAATGCTCAACAAGATCTAAGTCTGGCAATTCTTCTCGAACAGCCGTTTCCCTTTGTCTGTACACATCCGAAATTTTTTTTCTAAGCTCTTCTTCTTGGCTTTTTTGTTCTTGGATAGCTTGTTCAATTTTTTGCTTTTCTTGTTGATAGTCTTCTTGAAGTGAAGTTGACATTATGGAAAACCCTTCAATTATCTTTTGTTCTATGGATTTTATTTGATCCGGAAGGTCCCCTTCGACCGATTGATAAAGAACCTTTATTTGTTCCTCAATAAGGCCTAAATTCAAACCCACGCCAAAACTGTCAATTCCATCCCATAATTTGCTTATCTGAGAATCCGCTTTGTTTTTATAACAATTTTCCAGGATTTTTTTCTTTTGTTCTTTAAGGGATTGAATTTTAGGAAGGATGATTTCTTGTTTAGCCTTTAATTCCTTTCTTAAAGCCGCAGTTTCTTCATCGATTTCACTTTCCTGTGCTACTTTTAAGGTATTTAAATTTTCCTGATGTTCATGCTCTTGTTCATGAAGTTGGGCGTATAATTGATTAACTTTCTCGGTTTTTTGATCAATCTCAGTTATTAGGAATTGCGCTGAGCAATCAAAGGGGGCCGATATTTTCTTTTTAAGAAAGGTGATTTCGTCCTGAATGGGCTGTAAAAGATGGAAAGATTGTTCCCTTAAATGACGAAGTTGTGCCACCTCGGCCTCGATGTCTTCTTTGGTGAAAGACGCCATGGCAGTCTGCATCATAAGTGTTATAACAAATAAAAATCTTAAATTTTTCATGCTTCCTCTTTCAGGATATTTTAAAATCCTTAAAGATTCTAACAAAAAAAAATTAATAAAAAGTTTATAAAATATTGAAGAGGAAAGACTTTTAAGATGGCGTCCCCAACGGGATTCGAACCCGTGTTTACACCTTGAAAGGGTGGTGTCCTAGGCCTCTAGACGATGGGGACGTGTTGGGCTTAACCATACGTTTTTTTAAAGGATAAAGTCAATCCAAA
>JAJZHT010000120.1 GCA_021804455.1 Pseudomonadota bacterium
CCCAGAAAGATGCAAAAAATTTTCCTCCCGAATATCATCTAAAGCCAATCGATCACTACCTAGTATCGGGTTGAAACGCCAGTATTTTTTAACATCAGGATGTTTAGCCACGCTTTGTTCCACAAACGGCGACTGTCGACTGACAAGGCTAACTTCTAAAAAGTGATCCCGCAAAGAAAAGGGATTTCTAGCCACCTTAAATAACCGTGAGGATATATTTTCTTCATTTAACCCACACCCCAAAGAAACAACTTCAAAATTCTTTGCTTGAGGGTACAGTTTCTTCGCTTCCTCCAGCAAATGGAGGGTTGGGTTTGTGGCCAAAAGCCCCCCATCAATATAGAAACGTTTTTTATTCTCTTGATCTTTTAAGGATGCGACTGATCGTGCGGGAAAAAATAAGGGAGCCGCCGCCGAAGCAAGCGCGGCATCTTTGGTATAAAAAGATTCCTCTTCATCCCAACTTTTAAAAATTTTCAAACGGGTTGTCCACATATCTACAGCCAAAGTTGCCGTGGGCGTTATACTGTGTTTAAATTTGGCATCACCATAAAAACGGCTGGCTACATCTTCTAAAGAATCTGGATTGTATAAAGAGGGCCACAGCCCCACACGGTAAGAAGCATTTTTAGAAAACATATGATGTCGTTCTTCAAAAAGAATTTTTGTTAAATCTTCAGCTGTATATTGGGGATACCATAAAATTTGATCATCGTCAGGATTAGCAGGCATCGTTAATCCTGTTGCAATAATTGAACCGATTGATGTTCCTCCTATCAAACTGAAATGTTTGGCAATTCTTTTACCTGTCTTTTTTTCCCAGTAATTACAGATAGTCAGGGGAATAACGCCTCTGATCCCTCCCCCATCAATGCAAAGAATACGTACAGGTTTTTGAAAGGTTTCATCTTCAGAAGCTTGGGAAGAATATTGCCTATTCCACCCTATTCCCAGCAGAAAATAAATAAAAACCAAACTCAACAGAAATCTTGGTTTTTTACAAAGAATAAAAAACATCTTGGCCCTAAGACTTTGTGTTAAAAGCTTGGAACAAAACCTAGGGCGGACAGGTTAATAGAATATTAAAAAGGGAAAAAATTTAGGCGGCTAATTGTTGTCGCAAAAGGGGCAAATCTTTGTTTTCAAAGATATAACAAGATAAAAAATACCCCGTTAATCGGTAGGCATCCTGTAAATCCTCAACAGAATAATCCAAACTTTCGTCTAATAAAAAAGCTGGCAATTTTAAAAGACGATCAGCATAAGGTTTTGCAACAGTATCGCAAACGGCGTGTCCTGACTTGGGCGAAACATAGGTTAAATTATCTAAGGATCGTGTTACGGCACAGGTATTCAACGTTAATCCAAAACCAAGACAAGCCAAAAGATCCAATTCAAATTGAAGATAAGCACGTTGCCAATCGTTTTGTGTTGTCAAAATCTGCAATACCTTCAAAACTGACTGATAAAGGTGGGGATAAGGGTGACGTTCAGGTAAAGCCCGATCCAAAAGAGTACAAAGGCAACTTAAGGCCGCTAACTTTTTGGGAGATTTTACCAAGTGAAACCAGTTCATCTTTTCGTTTTCTAACCTCCAAAATCCAAGGCTTTCGGATAAACGAGCACTCCACACTGCATGAACTAAATTTCCGGGTTGAAGTTGGGCCGAAAATAAAGGTTTTTTACGGGAACGCATCATGCCTACATGACGGCCGTGATCTAAAGTTAAAAGGCTGGCAAGGTAATAAGACTCATTATAGGGCCGAGAACTTAGAATAATGCCTTTATCGTGCCACTGCATAGGATTGTTTAAAAACCCATCCACAAAAAACAGCCTGAATAACCATATACATAAATAGGCAATCAACAAAACTAAAAAAACCGTAATAACAAGAAAGACTCAGTCCTCCCATCACAAGAACGCTTATGAAATAAATTCCACTGACGGTAGCATGAGAATACCCCGCATCATGCAATAAATGAAATAAGTGATCACGATGGGCTTCTGTTAAACGCCGTCCCAAAAAACATCTTCTTAACAGAGTAAAACCTACATCGAACCATAAGAAAGCCATAGGCGTAAGGCTGAGAACAAAGTTTTTATCAACCCAAGCTGTTGGGCTGTGCAACCATGCATTCTCCTGAGATAACAGAGCCAAAAATCCTAACGTTAATCCCAAAAATGTACTGCCAACATCGCCCATAAAAATTTTTGCTTTTGGAAAATTAAAAATAAAAAAACCCAGTAAAGCCGGTATTAACAACAATGTATATAAGCCTTGTGTGGATAAAAGAGGTACCATAGCTAACATAAAAAACAGATTTAATAAAACACACCCCGATAGCAAGCCATTTAATCCATCCAAAAAGTTTGCCGCATTAATAAGGGCGACAAGGCAAAAAACAGTTACAATTTGTGTGAGACTGTGGGCCTCGAAAACTTCAAGAGCAGGAAATTTAAGTGTCAAGCCGCTAAGAATAATGGCAACAGATCCCAAAACATGAACTAAAAGGCGTACTCTGTAGGAAACAGGGTGACAATCGTCATAAAAGCTGATTAAACCAATCAGCAAGCAGGCAAGCCCATAACCATAAAAATACCCTGAAAAATGAGAAGGAAGCCCAGGAAAAGCAAAGGTTTGTAAAAACATTCCAAGACCAGAAGCGGCCAAGATACCCAGGCCTCCTGCTGAAGGAGTTGGAACAGAGTGAGAGGAGCGAGACATAGGAATCGCTACAATGTTAAGACGAATCAACAATCTAACTAACAAAACAGAAACCCAAAAGATGATAAAAAAAAGCTGAGTTAAAGATAAAAAAACAGGTGTAAGCATAAAAAATCTTAGAAAAAAAGTGGCTGGGGAACCTGGATTCGAACCAGGGCTGCTCGGTCCAGAGCCGAGAGTTCTACCGCTAAACTATCCCCCATCAAGATACTTTTAGATTGTATTTACGAAGTGCTTATCCTACTCTTTCTAGAGATTATTAGCAACTTTATGATTAATAGCTAGAGCATTGTCTATAATTTTTGTAAACTACACAATGATCAGGTTTTTTAAAAAATAATTTTTGTTAAAGCCTGTAACAAGAAAAACACAGGATAACTTTGCAGTGATAACGGCAACGCAAAATTTTGTCTTTTCCAAAACAGCCGACAGCGCTCATCATCCTGTATTGGCAGCGATTGATTTGGGGACCAATTCTTGCCGTTTGCTTGTTGCCAGCGTTAATGTTGCCAGCCTAAAAAAAACCTTCTTTCGACGACGTCCCAATTTAGCAGGGTGGCGAATTATTGATTCTTTTGCCAAAATTGTTCGTCTTGGAGAAGGACTTTATAAAAACAATCAACTTTCTTTAGAAGCGATTGAACGCGCTTTGGATGCTCTTAAAACATGCCGTAAAAAAATGGATTTTCATGGCGTTACGTATGTTCGTGCTGTTGCAACAGAAGCCTGTCGTCGAGCGCAAAATGGTTTGATTCTGGTTCAAAGAGCCAAGGAAGAACTTGATCTTGATATTGAAATCATTGATGGAGAGGAAGAAGCAAGACTGGCTTTGACAGGATGTGCTGCCATCTTAAATACGAAGATACCCTATGCTGTTGTTTTTGACATTGGTGGGGGAAGTACCGAGGTTATTTGGTTACGATTATCGAAAAAACATCGAGGACGTCCTGGTTATCCCGTCCCTTTTGAAGTCCTTGATTCTATATCCTTACCCTATGGAGTTGTAACCGTTAGTGAATCTTATGCCCAGTTTGCCTCAAGCCCTGAAATACACCAAGGCATAAAAACCCATGTATCCCAAGAATTACAAGCTTTTGTTAGGCGTAATCGCATTCAAGATTACATCCTTAATCGTACAACTCAATTAATTGGGTCTTCAGGAACGGTGACAACCCTAGCAGCCGTACAAACAGGATTAAACCATTACGAACGCCGCCTTATTGATGGTCTTTTTATTTCAACCTCGGATCTTCGGGCCGTCAGCCAGAAAATTTTAAATATGAGCGCCCATGAGCGGAGTCACCATCCTTGTATTGGCGCAGGGCGGGCAGACTTGGTCGTGGTAGGAACAGCGATTCTAGAGGGTATCTGCACTGCTCTGCCTATTCCAGAATTAAGAGTTGCCGACCGTGGTGTTAGAGAAGGAATTTTATCAGAGCTTTTGGTGAATCTTCATAATTTTCAAAGACACTGAAACAAAATATGTCCAATTTAACGCCTTACATTGAACAGATTCGTACAAGAATCGACCTTTCTGAATGGATTGGTAA
>JAJZHT010000121.1 GCA_021804455.1 Pseudomonadota bacterium
GTAAAATTCATCTGCTGTAAATTTTTTTTCATATAACACATCTCCATTTGTAGAAACCTCAGCATCTATAAATGGATGTAATAAACTAGCTTTCTGTGTCTCTGCAAACCAACATCTTTTTGTTTCTCCAACAGTCTGATAACTTTCCCCCTATCAAACCAGCAAGTCCAATGCATAAGACTCCCGGTGTGTTGATCAGCAATAAAGAAGCCTTATCCAGATCTTTAAAAAGATTTAGGGCATAATTGGCGTAAAAAACCGTCATGGTATACATCCCAACCCCCAAAAAATACTGACTTATGACGGTTGATACCAAAACGCTTTTGGATTGTGTAAAAATGTCCTTTAACGGAAACTTTGAAATGGCCTTTTGTTGTTGCAGATTATAAAAGAACACTGTTTCATCTAAAGTCGCCCTTAGATAAAGTCCCCACACAAGGCCTAAAAAGCTTATGAAGAAGGGGATACGCCATCCCCATTCATAAAGCTGTTGTTCAGTAAGCAGCGCATGTAAAAGTCCTGAAACAAAAGACCCCAAAGCCATTCCGATCACAAGGCTTAAGGCAGCAATACTGCCATACCAGCCCCGTTTAGCAGGTTGGCTTTTCTCGACAAGATACACCATGGCACCTGCGTACTCTCCCCCCATAGCCAAGCCCTGCAAAATACGAATTACGAGAAGGGCTATAGAAGCAAAAGCACCAAGAGTTGCGTACGTTGGAAGGCATCCAATCAAAAACGTTGGAACAGACATCAAAATCATAGACACAACGAGGGCACTTTTTCTTCCCCATCTATCGCCAATATGCCCCAAAAAAATCCCCCCCAGGGGGCGCACAAGAACTCCTACCGCAAAAATACCAAAGATTTTGAACATCCCCACCAGAGGTGAAGAAGGCTCGAAAAAAACTTGTCCCAAAACACCGGCAAAATAACCAAATACCATGAATTCATACCATTCAAGAATATTGCCGATAACGCACGCGAAGAGGGAACGACTAACGATATGATCTTTTATTTCCATTATTCAATCCTAGTTTTATCATGGCGCTTGTATAAGCTGAATTAATTTTGATTTACTGTAGCAGCCTGTCTTTTTCTTGATCTGGTTGACGTGAAACTCAACAGTTCTGGGAGAAAGTCCCAGGCAGGAAGCAATTTCTTTCAAACTTTTACCAAGGATGAGTAATTTTACACAATCGTTTTCTCGTGCGGTTAACCCAACAATTCCTTGGGATCCTTCCAATAAAACTTCCGGGGCCTTAATTTTTTGAGTGATTGTGGCAAGATCGCAAAGCTCTGTTCCCTGTAAACCGTTGTTGTTTTGGTTTAATTCTATTTTTGCAAGTTTTGAGGGGTCATAAACATCGACTAAAGAACGAGCTTTTAAACTAAAATACCTGATAAACTCCTCAAAACAAGGTAACGTATTAAGATATAAGGAATGAATTTTGTCATTTTCACAACTTGTTGAAAAAGTCCAAAGCTCTAAAAAATTCTTCTGCCTTTTATAGAAGTTCATCCCATGCCACATACCAAAGTGGTTGAGAGCCTGTAAAAAATGGTCTTTGGAAGAGGAAGGCCATAAGGTTTTATGGGACTGATTCAAGTTTGCAGCTCCCATTGCTTGCTCAAAAAAAGTTCCATGATTATGGATGTGCTGATAGTGATATTGGGACCAAGAGGTATTGGTTGATACAAAAAGGTATTCTCCAGAATCGTAAACGCGTTTATAGCCAAACGTTGTCAGTCCCAGAGGATCGATGAAAAATTTACACAACTCCACAATATGGGGAGAGATTTCTTGGCTATAGAGACAAGCCTTCTTATTTCTATCACCAGTATGAGGCACGACAAACCACCCTCGTTGAACCTGATGAGGCTTTACCATGACTGTTTTTTGAAAGCATTTAGAAAAAAACAACTTTTTCAACATTATTAAGAAAAATGCCTTAAAGCTCTGTGAAACAGCCCAGTTTTTCTGGGATCATGAAGGAAATCCGAACAATTAGGTAAAAACTACGGATGGTAATTTCTTGATGATCCTTCATAATGATTTAAAAGCGAAATTGAGGGAAATTTTATGAATATTATGGATATGATTCGAGAAATGCATCAAACCTTGATGGATATTTTAGATAACATAGAGGCTGATATCTCTCTCTATGAAAAGAAAAAAAAGCATTTAAAATCTTTAACAAAAATTTTTGTGGCATACAGTTATGCTAAAGAAAGAAACTTTTACGGACCTTTACGTAAAAGACAAGAAGCACGTCTAAGCGTTTTACAAACCATGGAAATCCAAACTTTAGTAGACCAACTGCTCTGGCAAATGGAGACAGAAGATTTGGTTGATGAAGAATGGTATGTAAAATACAAAACGGCTCGTGGTCTTATCCTGAATATTTTTGAGGCCGATGAGAAGCATATTTTTGTTCTAGCGAAGCAGCTTCTTAAACATGATTCATTAAACCATTTAGGATATGTTTTCCAAGAAGATAAGAAAAGGATTCAACAATGCGGAATTTCATTTTAGTGCCAAGACTGCTCTTAAAAAACTATGGACATCAAGGTGTGCCCATGCTCCCTTAACCATCGACGAGACTTCATATAATCAGGGTCAAGCTGGGCAACAGTCTGCCAAAAAGCTGGGCTATGATTCATATGCTTAAGGTGAGAAACCTCATGCGCCGCTAAATAAGCGACAACCGGGTGGGGAGCAAAAATAAGACGCCAGCAAAAGGATAAGTTGCCACGGCTGGAACAGCTTCCCCAACGGCTGCGTGTGTTGCGGATAGAAATTTTATGAATCTTGACATCCAGTTGATTCGAAAAACTTATACACAAAGGTTCTAAAGTCTTTTTTAAATGAGCCTTAAGACCCTCTTCTAAAGTATCTTTAAAGTTTTGGCGAGGATCTGAAACAACAATTTCGTGTTCTGTAATGGTAATCTTTTTAATAAGATCCCGAAGGCAGATAACACGGCGGTTTTGCCCTAAAATAGGAAGCATTCTGTCAGAAAGAGAGGGCGCTGTTGACAGCGCACTAGGACGTCCTAATAATTTAAACAATCCAAACAGCATGGGAAGGGGATGTCTCGATAATCTTTGATAAATCTTTAAAGGCAAGAGCTAGGCAACCCGCCGTGGGACTGTATCGTCCCTGATCATCAATACGTGCCAAGTGAATAAAGATAGCACTGCCAGCCCCAGGAAGGGTTGGATTTTGGTTATGGTCGGTTGTGATAAAAAGATCATAAAGAAAATCTTCCCGCCATAAAACCTCGTGACGCGCAGGGTAGGGCAGTTTGATAAGTTGGTTATACAAAGGGTCTGTTGGATCATCGCACCAACCATCATCAGAAGCCAGGGCGGTAACAGGAAGTAACGATTGAGGTTTTTCCAAACGGTCGGGACGATAATAAACGTGACACAGACGAAAGGTTCCGCAAGGCGTGGCACCATCACCTTCGTGTTTGTGATGGGTTAACCCTGACCGTCCCATGGCACAACAATAAACAGTTCCTTGCCATTCGACCTGGCGAGGGTTAAGCGTTTTGAGTATCACCAACTTTTTCCTGAATTAAATGACGGGTGTTGGTGACTCCATAAACGGCTATAAAAGAACCCATTCTAGGACCTTCTTGCTGTCCAAGTAAGACTTCATAAAGGGTTCCAAACCAGGCACGAAGTTCGCTGAAATTATGACGTTTCCCCACCTCAAACACCAAAGTTTGCAAATCATCGGCCGTTGGATCAAGGATTTTTGCCAGTTGCTGATCCAAATCCTGAAGAGCTTCTTTTTCTTGATCGGAGGGAAGACGATAGGATTTGTTAGGCTTAATAAAGTCCCGATAGTAACATAAAGCATGATCGATTAACCGAGACAACAAAGGCATCTTTAAAGGATTGGCATCGGGAAGATACCGTTGGACAAAACCCCATAAAACATCTGAGGATTCTGCATTACAAACAGAAGCCAAGTTCAATAAAATACTAAAACTTAACCCCGTTTCGCATTCAGGAACATGCCCTTGGTGAATATGATAAACAGGGTTGTCTATTTGAACCTCTGCGGGCTGAGAGGGATATTTTGCCAAAAGACCCAGGTAATCATCGACGGCTCGTGGAATCACATCAAAATAAAGGCGCTTTGCTTTTCGTGGTGCCTGAAACATGTAATAGGCCAAACTTTCAGAGGGAGCATAGGTTAGCCATTCGTCAGTGG